>NZ_JACRWG010000034.1:0-28913 GCF_014306455.1 Catenibacterium faecis | reverse complement strand
AAGGCGATACAGAAATATAAGGCGACACATTATGCATAAAAAAATTGCCTGCCACTACGTGGCAGGCAAGGGTACATGTTTTTAATTATTTCACCTGTCTACTTGACAGGGGCGGTTCAAAATCACTTTCTTTTTCTTTTGTTCGTTTCTAGCTCCTATTGCCTGCGAGAGCAAAATAGAAATTCCATTTGTTGCTCCCATCGCAACAGAAGTCAAAAGTAGTACGATAGGTGTAGAATTAGTTAATGCAGCATACGCTAATTCTCCGAGTAAATTTCCAATCCAAAGACTGTCAACCAAGTTATAAGCCATATTTAAAAACATGGCTACAATCATAGGTAGTGTCATTGCCAGCAAACATTTTTTTGTATTTCCGTTTATAAAATCTAGTTTTGTGTTCATATAATTCTCCTTACTGAATGAATATCATTCATTTATTATTTAAAAATTTTCCCTGCCCGTAAAAGCAGGGGAAAGATTATAGCTTGAATAAGTCAAATAAAATTGCTTTTATCTTTCTGTTTTTTTCTTCTGGTGTTAAATTATCATCTGTCAAAATTCCAAGCTGACCGTATACACAAAAATTAGCATATGATTCTACATCAGAAATATTAAGTTCTCCTGTTACATTTGCTTTTTTTATCAGCTTTACAACGACAGGTACTAACTTTTTGCATATACTTAAAGAGAGCAAGTCGTGAAAAGTTTTATTTTTTTCATCATGGAATGTATCATAATATGTATCATTTGTGCTTTCTGATAATACTTCCATATGATTTAAAATATCCTTTATGGAATCCTGTTCGATATTGATGTTTGTTTTTAATTTATCGACTAATATATTTGCATACTCATTGACTGCTGTTTGAAAAAGAATATCTTTTGATGGAAAATAGCGGTAACATAGTCCTTGTGCCACTCCGATTTCTTTTGCAATATCAGATATGGACGTTTTTTCATATCCTTTTTCAGCAAACAATTTCATAGCGGTTTCTAATATTTCTTGCTTTCTTGCTTCTGGTTCTTTGGAAATACGCATACAATAACCTCCTTTTCTATAGAGTAGCATTTACAAAATAAAGTGTCAATGACTGATATTCACTCAATCTATTTAGTCGCAAATGATATACAAGAAGTAATTCCGATACGCTCCCAATTAACATTATGAAATTTCCTTAATAAAAGGTGAATCATTTCTTTTTTTGAATATATCTTTACATCACCCTCCTTGCTGTGCTTCATATACATGTTCATTAGTTGTCGTGCAAATAATGGTTGCCAGCAATCACCAATAATAATTATGCCACTGTCTTTTAAAACACGGTATGCTTCATCTAATACTTTTTCTGGTGCTGGATAATGATGAAAAGAATCATTACAAATGACAATATCAAATGTATTATTCTTAAAGGGTAAATCTTCTGTATCACCTATTACAAAATGAGCATTGTTAATCTTTTTTTTATTAGCCATATCAATCATTTTATCAGATATATCTATACCTGTTAAATCTTTTGAATGATATATTTGTTGTATTTGATAAAGAAGTTCTCCTGTACCGCACCCTAAATCTAAAATAGAAGAAAAATGTCTACCTTTTAGCATATTTAATATGTAAGGATAAAGGGTTCTGGCGTGTTGACCTTTTATATCCTTATCATAAGTAAGTGCTTGTTGGTTAAAAGCTATTTTTGACATTTCTTTTGTATTGTCCATAAATATAAGCCTCCTTTCAGTTTTGTATTATACAAGCTATTGAAACGAAAGTCAATGAATAATATTCATTCATTTATATGAAAAGACTTGCACTTCATTCATATATACGAAATGCAAGTCTTTCATCATACTATTTTACAATCTTCCAGTTACTATCTTTTTCCAGCGTCAAATCAAACTGTGAAATCTGTGTTGCCTTTGTCCTTTGGTCGAGATATTTTACCGATACAGACACTTTTACTTGTTCACCGTCCTGTGTGAAGATTGGATTTACCAGCTCCGAGAACACATACTCACAGTTTACAGGTTCCAGCACATTCCCCGATACATAGTAGGCAAGTTCTTTTTCTGTTGCGGTAGGATAGAGCTTAAAGAATGTTTCCAAGAACTCTGTCACTTCCTCCATAGTGGCAGCGTCCACCGTTCCGTCTGATTCCTTGACTTTTGGTTCATAGCTGGATTTTGTCGGTATGCTGCTGATGGTCGGATTCTGCGTGATAACCATGTTTCCGTCACCATCTACATGAACTACCACCATATAAGCGGAAGTGTAACCGATAGAAGTTTCGCCCTCCGTTACCGTCTGATCTACCGAGTAGACAACGGTAAAGTCGTCCGTTCCAGCCGCTTCAACCTCCCAAATCTTAACGTCCGTCACCGTAGAGCTTGTGGGTATATCCTGTCGTACCGTATCAACATTCAAATCCTGCAAGCTCTTTGTCAGATATTGGTTGATGGCTGCGGTTCGTTTCTCAATGGATTCCTGCGTATTGCTCCAAGAATAGTAGGACTTCGCAAAGGCTTTTACAAAGTTCTCTATCTTGTTGGTATCAACGATACGTTGCTCAATGACTTCTTTCTCATGTACCGTGTGCATATCAATGGCGGTGAAATTCTTATACACCCCAAAGCTGACGCTTGCAATCAGCACCAGCCATAAGGCAATCACGGTTTTCTTGTGTGTGCCGACTTTCATCACAGGCACTTTTTTCTCTTTCTTTGGTTTCGATTCCTTATCCTTTTTCTTAAATAGCATAGCACCATTCCTTTCTAATTGGTTTTCACCCGTCCGGCACCAATCAAGTGTTGCTGCCAGTACGAGCTTGTTAAATCTGCATATCCGATAGGGTCGCCAGCATGATACATTCTGTTGTTTCCAGCATAGATTCCTACATGAGTGACGTATGTTCCAGCGTTATAGGTTGAGTGGAAGAATACCAAATCACCAGCTTTTGCCTGTGACAGCGGTATGTGCTGCGTAGCGTCATACTGTGCCTGTGCGGTACGGGGTAAGCTGATACCAGCCTTTCCGTAGCACCACTGAACCAATCCCGAACAGTCAAAAGAAGTGTTGGGATTGCTGCCGCCATACACATACTTCCAGCCTTGATACTTCAACGCTTCATTGAAGATTGCCTGTGCGGTAGCGTCACTGAAACTAGGCACAGCCAAATACTGGCTGACTAATTTTACATAGAACATATTCCCGTACTTGTAACGCCAGCCGCCATTTTCTTTTATGGAAATGTCATTCTTATAGGTGACTTTGACACCGCCGGACTTGTCCTTTGCGAAACTGACCGCCAACTCAAAGGTGTACTTTTTCCCATGACTGGAAACGTAATCAATGAAGCCGCCGCCATAGTTATAGGACTGTACCACTGTGTTGATGTCACAGTCTTTTGCTTCTGCGGATTTCAAAAGCTCCGAGAAGTATTTACACCCCTGTTTGATGGAATCCTCCACGGATAGGGAGTTAAGCGGTAATCCTAAAGATTCACTGGCTTGCATAACGTCTGTCGTGCCAGTGCCGCCGGATTCCACCTGCATAATCGCAAGCAGATAGTTCACATAGTCAGAGATTCTGTATTCCTTTGCATACTTTTCTACCGTAGACTGATGTTTCAATACTTCCGCTGATAGGTTCAGTCCAGAAAAATCAAGACTGGAAGAACCACTTTCTTCATCATCTGAGGTCACGATAAACAGAAACAGAAGCAGACAGATAATCACTGTGAAAATCCCACCGAACACAGCAAAATGCCTTAACTTCATTTCTTGCCACCTTTCTTACTGGTAGATTTCTTGATTGTTGATTGATTTGTGGTCTTTTTCTGAACCGTCTTTGTCTGCTTCTGACGTTGTACCGTTTGCCTTGAAATATCTGTGGTAGCTTGTGAATGTTTATTTACTGCTGATGAAGCCTGTTTATCTGCCGGACGGGATTCTCTGACAACCTGTGTTCTTACATTCTCCTGTGATTTTGTCACAGGCTCCTTACTCTTGCTTGATTGCGGCTGCTCCTTTGTCACTGTGACAGGACGCTCTTTGACATTCTGCTCCGGCTTTAAAGCTGCCGCCTGTGAATCCGATTTTACAGGAACAGGCGTTGTGGCTGGTCGCTCATGCACCGGGGCAGCTCTCTTTGTCGCTGATCCGTTGCTTTGTCGCTCCTTATCCACAATCGGACGCTGCGGATTCTTTTTGTCTGACTGCGGCTGTTTCGATACCGATTTTTTATCCACAATTCCACGCTTTGAGGTAGACTGTGATTCCTGTGTATTGCTTTGTGAACTATGTACGGTCTGTGAGGAATCCGTCTGACTTTTCTTATCCGGCAATGCAAGCGGCTTCTGTGATTTGGAATCCGGCAGAGCTGGCGGCTTGCTGTTACCTCCACTGGAAGAAGCAGAAGTATTGTGATTTGCTCTGGTATGCGTATTACCTGTCTGTTTGGTATTGTCTACATTTTTCGTAGAAGCAGAAGCCGCCGCAGCACCAGCTACACCACCAGCAGCACCAGCCGCCATTGTCCTACCGATTTTACGCTCCAAGCGTCTTGCCCTGCGGTTGAGGAACATATACGGGTGTCGCATGATTCGTCTGCTGACTTGCTGTGTATCGGAGGATTGCAGGCTGAACATTGCCATCAAGTCACCTAATTTAAAATAGATTCCGGCAAAGGTGACTATCTGTAGAAATGCCACCATGAAAAACGGATAGCCGGAGGAAATGGAATAAAACATAGTCGAGATACTAAAGGCTGTGGTAATAATCAGTGTGATTCCGGCTCTCATCATAATGGTATTGAACAGCTTCGTAAGAGCCTTTTTTGCCATGCCCTCATAAGTCGGTATCATGGAGAGGATAAAACTAATCGGCAGGAACATGGCGTAAATGATGAATAGCACCTGCGAGAAAATCATCATGCCGGTAAGCAGAAAGACAAATGCCGAGATACCAATATTGAAGATAAACAGGAACACTACCATACCTAAACGGGTCATGGTCTTTGTGACGCTCAAATAGTCATTGTCCTTATCCTCGATTTCCTCAATCACAACGTCCTCTCTGTCGTCCGTGTCTGGACTTTCCGATAACAGGCTTTCCACACGGTCAGAACCGAGCGTTTCTATATCCGATTCCCCGTACTGTAAAAGCAGCCACGGTTGTTTCACCTGTATGGAAAACAGGCTGTCTCTTATTAAATCTACGCTGTCTTTTCCTTTGCTGTTGGAATCGGGCAGCACGATTTTTGTACCGAGCGATAATGCCGAGCTGCTTATATCTGCGGAAAAGTTATTGATTTTGCTGATATAGTTTGGGGCATAGGCAATAAAGGACGCTGACAGAATAAATACCACAAGAAAGTTGATAACCGCATGAATGGCTTTTGTGGTTTCTCTTTTTAACAGTCCTGTGTATGCCACATAGATTCCCATTACCAGAATGAGGATAAGCAGGAATCCTACATAAAATCCCTCACTGGAAAAGCCATTGGAAGTCACACCAGCTAATGTCTGAATGTTCTTTCCGATAGAGCTTGCAGTATCAGAGATAAAGTCCAGCTTATAGGCTTCCTGTACTACATAGCCTGTCGCATTGGAGATATAAAGGCTCACCGTCCAGACAAAATTTGTGATAGCGTACAAGCCATACTGAATACTTTTCCCAATTCCATCAAGCCAGTTCCACGGTAGCCAATCCCAACTTGAATCCACATAGAAATCAAGCTGATAATTCTCTAGGGAATATTTAGAGTAGGCGTTGCTGTCGCTCACCGTATTATCCACCAGTCCAGCCGCATAAGTCACCGTTCCTGTGATGGATAAAATCATCAGCACGCCGAGAATCACACACAGAGCGATACCGAAGAATCGTAGGATTTTTCGTTTTCTCATAGGCTTCACCTCGTTTCTTCTGTCTGTACTGGCGGTCTGGTATCAAAGGCATGGAACAGATCAGAGAATACAGGGTGAATCTGGATAACGCCCACACGCCCATACAAATCTTGAAACAGGCATTGTCCGTTTTCCAAATCCCTAAGTCGTTTCTGGTTGCCCTCGTCCTCCTTATCCACACCAAAAAATTCAAGGGTATTTTTGATTTCTTTTATATCTGTGCTACGAAAGGCAAACTTCAAGCCGATATTGTTCTTCATCTTTTCGTCGTCCACATCACCAGAGTTTTGTGTCACAAAGTACACAGCGGCATTCATGGAACGACCAGCACGAATCAGCTTGTTAGAGAGTGCTTTTCCCTGTGCTACCTGCAAGAACGTCCACGCTTCGTCCAAATCCACCATCTTGAAAATGCTCCTATCCGAATGGATAAAATCTAAGGCAAAGGTACTGATAACGATAAGCATTGCCACGGAAAGCAGCTCCATTGTGGTATATTCTTCAAATTTTGTGTCCTTGTCTGGCAATACAAGGTCAGCCACCTGTATGATGTTAAGCTGTCGGTCTAAACTGATGGATTGTTCCACATCACCGTCCGAGAATAACAGGTGTGCAAAATCATAGTCCGTCATGCTCTCAATATGGTCTGCGATATTCTCTGCCACGAGTGAACCATCTTTGCGGAGTTCATCAATGACACGGAGCAGTCCTCTTTTTTTGCTCTGGGTAACAGAACGGATTGCACGCCTTAATACAGGGAACTTCTCACCGTCACGGGAAGAAATACCTGTAAGGAATGTTAAAATATCAATCGCAAGGCTTTCAGCGTCTTTTGTACGCTTCATAATCACATAAGGGTCAAGAAGTCCTTTGTTCTTATTCTCGCTGGTAAGGTTGACGATTTTGATTTCATGTGCAATATCGGGTAGTGTTTCCTGCCAGTTGCCACGCTCTGATTTAGGGTCTACAATGACCGCTTTTCCTCCAAACAGCACCGCATAATAGATGATAAGGTTGTTACAAAATGACTTGCCACCGCCAAGAGAACCAAGAAAAGCGGCAGCTAACGCATTGGTGACGGAACCCTTAACGCCCTGTGCCGCAAGGCTGGGTTTCAGATATACATTCTTTCCTGTATCAAGGTTATAGCCGATATAGATACCGTCCGTTTCCCCAAGCTGCTGTGTCGCACCGAAGCCAAGTCCGGCGAGAAAGTCCGAAGTGACGTATTGGATATAATCATTGATATATCTTTTGCTGGACGGGATAAACTCACCATGCAACCCCAACATATCACCGAATGGGCGAACCAGCTTGACGTTCAAATCATCATAGAAATCTTTGACTTCATCACAGCGGCGTTTCAATTCTTCCAGAGTGTCAGCTGCCACACGGATAACGTAGGACAGCTTATACATGGATTCTTTGGACTGGTCTAAATTTGTTTCCAGTTCATTCACCGAATCCAGAGCGTCCATGACGTTACTTCCCGTTTCGTTGTTGGATTCCCAAGCATGATTATCCAAGTCTTTCAGCTCTTTCTTTTTGTTCCTAACAGTCGTCAGAGCCTTTTTGTTGGTGACGATTTCCACATTCATAGAAGTGGAAACGGGGAACGTGAATTGCTGTTGCTGATAATAAAATATCTCGCTTGACGGAAAATCCAGCTCACCCACGATATTGTTAATCGTGAAGTAGGCAACAAAAGTTGTCTGATCTTCACGCTCAATCTTTAGGTATCGCTGGTTTTCTTCAATCATGCAGCGTGTCGGACGGATAAGGTCATATCGCTTCACCAGTGTTTCACGCTTTGACTTTTTTATCGGGAGGTCATAACTGTAATCACTGTAGGCAACGCCGGTATTCCCGTAGATATGTTCCAAGAGGTAGCCGAAGTCGTTCTTATCTAGTCTGCGGAACTGAAAGCGGCGTGAGATTTTGCTTTCCAAGAGTTTTTCCATCTTTAGGAAACGGTTGATTTCATCATTACTCATGGAAACGAAGTCACCCATCAGCTTGTGATTGACTTCATAGATAAAATCCGCAAAGGTCATAGCTGCTGATTTTCGCATACCCTTGAAGCTGATTTCTTCCTCATTTACCAGCAGCTTGAAGCCAAGAAAAAAGCGGTAGTCAATCTGATTTTCACCAATCATCTCAACCAACGCTTCTGTCTGTTCATCTACCTTTTTACAGGCAATCTCTTTTAATCTGCCTGTGATTCCCTTTTTGGAACGCTCCTGTACTGCACGCAGGCTGTCCTCTGTGGCAATCTGTAGGGCATGGATTTTTCCGTCACGGTTCTGGGCGATAAGCTGACGGAAGTTGTCATGCACCATATATTTTTCTTCTGGTGACAGGAACGAATAATTGTAAGGTGTCAGCTCATAGTAGGCAAAGCACTCACCGTCATGGTTGAACACCAGATTGTTTTCTATGTACTTAATCGGGAACATACATCACACTCCTAACTGCGGTCACGCTTGTATTGAATTTCTGATTTTTCAGTTTGATAGCTTTTCCTGCATAGGTCACTTTTGGTCGGAGGAAAAAGCTCACACAGGATTTTAGGAATCCAAAAGGCTTTTTTCCGTCAAAGGTCTTTTGCGATACAAACCAAGTGAACGCCACAGGGATTCCAAAGTATTTGAGAAATGCACCGTCAATCATGTTAAAGGGCGGCAGCTCCCCAAAGAGAATCACCACAAACAGCGACACCACGAACCAAGCCATCTGACTGAATGTGAGCGGGAACGGGAGTTGAAAGTCGTTGATTGCATAAATGACTTTTTCCACGCTCCATATGCTTGTATAGCTTTTGATTTTCTTCAATTTTCACAGCTCCTTTCTGTTCTAAAATGGAAACAGCAGCCTATGTTTCAAGGCTGCTGCAAAAAAATAACCAGTGTCATTTCACTGGCAGATAAAAATATTCAGTTGTAATTGTTAATACGGACATTCAAACACGCCATGATTGGTGACGACAAAACACCCCTCTAAATCAAGGTCACGCCCGTAGGCTTCATAGTCTATGTAACTGCGGATTCTGTCTGGTATCTCACCCAGACTTTGACATTCATCTATGAAGTAATAGGCAACGTCTGTCATATCGTCACAATCGGGATAATGGATAATATCGTCTGCATGTTCGCACAAATCTTCCAAGCTGCTGTAATAGCCTAGCAGTTCCGATAATTCGTCCTGTATGTCCTCTGGCAAGTCCTCCACCATTTCACACAGGCGGTTGACTTCCTCAATGGGTGTGTACTCGTCAATCTCAAAGGGTAGCTCATAATCATGGATTGCGTATTCTTCGTATCTGTCATTCAAGCCGATACGTTCTGCCATCTCGTCATAATCAACGGGCGGCGTAAACCACGCACCCACAAGCTCACCCTCGTTGTATTTCCCAAGATTGGCGATATAGATTCGCATTTCTTCGATACCACATCACCCCTTTACTGATAGCGGAATACGCCGCTTGTGGTAAATAAGTATCTGTCGTCCATTTCCAGCTCACTACCATAGGAGTGATAGTCGATATGTTTCAACAGTTCGTGAGGAATCTCACCAAAAACATATTCTTCACGGATAAGGTATTCTGCCAGAGCTGCACCGTCACCCACATCATAGTAGCGTATCTCGTCCTTGTGGTCGATAAATTCCTCGAAGCTGGAAAACCATTTCTGCTGAATGGCTTTCATTTCATTGCCGATAGGCGTACCCTCCAATTCCAGCACCATGCGGCAGTTGGCGTTGATTTCCCAGAGTGGCATATCACTGTGTAAGTCAAAGGGCAGCTCATAGTCTGCAATCTCAATCTGTTCTTCATGTTCCACGCCGATTTTTTCTCGGACTTCCTCAAAGTCCACAGGGCAGTTGAACCAAGCACCGGAATATTCATCGTCACCCTCACGATACGGTTTTGTATTGTTTAACAGGTAGATTCGCATTTCCTGCATGGTCTGTCACTTCCTTTCATCATATCCAGTATTCCCATTATAACAGCATAATCTACACCGAATACATAATGAGAAAACTTTTCTAACTGTTCTTTTGGATAATCAAGTGGTGAGTGCTGCTTGATGATTTCCCACACCATACGTTTGCGGTAGGGAAGGTCGGAAATATTTTCACAGCCGACACGCTCTTTCATATCCTCAAATATATCTGTTTTCATGTTGTCCTCCAATCTTAAAATTTGCATAGAAAAAGCAGCTAACTCAAAAGAATTAACTGCTCTTTGTCTATGATAATTTGATTCCTATTTGTTTCAAAATTAAAGTAAGTTCTTTTCGCTTTTCTGGGTCTGGTGTTCTGACTAAAGTATATCCTTCTTGCTGTATTTTTCTTAATATATCAAATGTAATATCTGCTCTAGCATTTAATTTATATAGAGTATCATCCGACATAGGTACTTTACGAAGATACCACCAGAAAGGTAAATCCAATTTACTTTTAGCATATTTTATAGTGTTGACAAAGTATGTGTCCTCATTATAGTAATTAAAATGTGGTTTGTCCTCTAAAAGATGTTTTTCCATATTTTCATAGAAATCATCTAAATGATTGTCAACTAAAATCTTTTCAAGTATTTGAGGAGGAATTTCACTCAAATACTCTGTTATCATACCAGTATTCAAAATATTTAAAGGCGTATAATAATATTTCTTTTTAGCGGAAAGAACAATGCTCAATACTACACTTTGATTATCAAATGCGTCAAAATATACATTGACATTAACATTGTGATATTGATAGTAAAATTTTAAGCAAGTAGCCTTTGTTTTTTTAGGAATACTGTTATAAATATCTACTAAATAGGCTTTTGTACTTTCTTTCACACAAAACACTCCTTTCAAATTCTGCTTAAATTATACTACTTTTACACAATAAATACAATTTACGCCCCGATAATCTTATTGAATAACTGCAACAGTACGTCTTTTACGCCAGAAGCATTGAATACCAAGCCGACAGCGATTAAGGCAATCACCAAGAATCCAATCAGTTTAGAAAACTCACGCTTGAATCCGAGATATACGCCGATAACCGCAATCGCCATGAGTACCAAACTCTGTGCGTTAGATAAAAACCAGTTGTATAAGTTCTGTCCGAAATTCATTATTTTCTGCTCCTTTCCATCATTTCAATTTCTCTTTCTGCAGCTGCTCCAAGTGAGAACAGGAATAAATCAAATAAGATATGCTTCATGTTGTCATTCCTCCGTTTCTGTAATCATTTCCTCTGTGGAAGTTGTCTGCTGTTCAATCAGCTTTTTGTGACGCTCCGTGAGCTTCGCATGGTCTAAAATGTCTTTGAGATAAGTCGTACCGTTGGTACTGTCAATCTTCTGTAAGACTTTCCAAGTGGGAGCTACCTGTCTGCTTATCCAGTTGAGCGTCCGAGTGAGCGTATAAGGCTCTGGTTTGGTCGTCAGTTTCAAACGCCCACGATCAGAGCCGATAAAGTACGCCCATTTCTCATTGGTCTGCCATTCGCTGCGTCTTTTCTCCACCTCCTTGTCAGCGAACCGCATATAACGGTTGATAATGTCAAAAGCGGTACGCTCTGCGTCATGGTAGGTCAGCAGGTCACGCACCGCATAATAGGCTCGCTCATTTTTCAGCCGGATTTCAAAACGGTTCTTGATTTTCGTATCTTCAATGGGTATATCGTATTTCACATACTGCTCATAGTCCTTTTCATAGATACAGAAATAAACCTCTGATTTGAGCGAACCGATATAAAGCGTATTTCCCATTCCGTATCTGTCCTGTTCATTGCTTCTCACCAGCTCACCGCTGCGGTAACTCTTGAAGCTGCGGAATACGGAAATACATTCTTCACGGTTGCATTTCTCTGTCAGCTCTGGAATATCCAAGATTCCTGCCATATCGTTGATGGCAAGGTCAAGACGTTTCATCACACCTCCTTCCACCAGAGCGTCCATGAGAAAGTCATACCAGCTCCTATGCTGTGCCAGCAGATAACTTTCCATCTGCCGACAGCCTTTGCCTTTCAGCTCCAGCAGTGTGCCTTTCTCTTTATCGGGTGATGTCAGCACGAACACATCACCAAGCACATAATATTCCGCATAGGAGTAGAATCCGTAGTCCTCATGTATCATTACATCCAGCTTTAATTGCAGAATATCTTCAACAACGTGCCGAACGTCCTGTGTGGGGAATCGGATTCTGACGTAATCCAAGACCATTTCCAACGGATTCTCTGGATTCAGCTTTTCCAGAGCGTCCGTGAATTTCCCCTTGATTTCTTCTGTCAAGGCTACTTTTCCAGATTCAATCCTGCTGACATACTCACGACTGATACCAGCCATGACCGCAAGACGATTCTGGGAAACGCCGTACTGCGTCCGTTTTTCCTTAAAATTGTTTATCCAATCGGTATCATTCAGTTTCAATCCCTCCAATCGAAAAAGGAATGTGACAGTTACCGATTTTGTCACACTCCTTTGAATGTTTGAAAAGTCCTCTGTTTTCAAGGACTTTTTGATATGTAATTGACTGTTTCCAGATAATTTGTGCCCCCCTGTTAGATAACGGGGGCAGATGGTTGGGGCGGCTTACGCCACCCCAACACAGGCTAGTCCGTACCTGCGTCTTTCGCTCCGCACGCCGCCTGTCCGTCCTGCCTGTTTTGTGACAATCTTCCTATCTCTTTTAAAAAGTCATGTCCTTTGGGTACAAGGGGAGTGTAAAACTCGGATATGACACTGTTTCCCGTATCAACATAGCCACGCCCCTTAATCTGCTTCAAGAAAAAGTCCTTGTCTACTTCACCGAACATCATACTGTATCCAAGCTCCGACATACGCCCAAGAGCCACACGGAAATTGAACTGGTCACGGATTCCATCACCGAGATACTTTGCGTCTGGACGCTGACAGGCGAGAATGAGAAAATATCCTGCCTGTCGTCCGAGCATGACTATCTGTTTCAGCTTGTTAAGGACAGCAGCATTTTCCTTTGTGGTGAGCATTTCCATGAACGCCACATATTCATCAAAGATAAGGAAGTGGGGCGATAGTCCTAAATAGGCATAGTTTTCACCTGTCCTGTAATTCTCCATGAGCTTCATTGCTTCACTTCTTGCCATCATACCGTCATAGAACCTGTCAATACAGGCGGTTATATCGTCTTTCTTGTACCAGACTTCCGACATGACAACGGACAAATCCGCAAGGTCGGCGTTCTTTGGGTCTAAAATATAGATGACCGCATTGCTGCGGAGCAGAGCTTCAATGATAGTAAGGATAAAGTAGGTTTTACCACCACCAGTGCCGCCAGCAATTAGCATATGTGGGAGCTTGTCATACTCCCACCAGACATTTTTCATCAGACGCAAGCTGCTATGTTCAGCCTGTACCTCATTGATAGTGATTCTGTTCGCAATCGTATCATAGAGCAGCACATATTCCACATAGCTGTCTTTAAATTCTTTGGAAACCAGCTCACAGTATAAGCCTGTTTCCAGCTTCTTTTCCAAGTGTAAAAGCTGGTCTTGATATTTCCCTAATGTAATTTCCGTACGGATATATAAAAGTCCATGCTCCATATGGTAATACAGTTTTGGAAAATAGGTGATTTTCTCTTTTTTAGTAGTAACTGGCAAGTCCTTGAAGAATCCGCTATCCTGTGTGGATTCCGATTCATACCAGCCATTTTCCAACAGCATACGAGCCAGCTTTTGACGGTGAAAGAGCTGTTTCACTCTGTCATACTGGAATCTGCGATAGAAAAGGGTAGCCAGTACACAGACCAAAGCTGCCAAAACGATAGTCATTATCCTATATGGTGTGACCGTCAGATGGACACTGCTATTTTGAAAAAGCGAGATTACTTTCCAGTCCGTAGTGATGATTGTTTTTAGGTTCAGCAGCATAACCACAGTAAGGAACAGCAGGAGCAGTGAACCAGCCGAGAAACGAAAAACCAGTGATTTGTCACTGGCTCTGATTCGATTCCCACGTTTATTGAATCGTAGCATAGGCTAAATCCTTTCTTTATTTTTTATGCTGTGGCTGCTGCGGATTGTTGGGAGCATGGTTATTTCCGGCTGGCTGACCGTTCTTATTCTTCAAGACAATATCATCTGCCTTGATATACCAGTCAACGTCTGCACCTTGAAATGTAGCGGTTGCCACCGTATCAGCTACAGGATTGATGATTTCCACCTCTGTATTGTAGTCAAATTCCTTTAACGGAACAGAAGCCGGAATACTCACCTGTATCATGCGTCCTTGCTCCTTACACTTCAAATCGTAGGTACGTTCCTTGATTTCTTCAGAAACCGTACCGTCCTCATTCTGGATATGTACCTCTCGTCTTAATGCGGAGAATTTCAATACTCCGAAAGTCTTTTCCTTGTCAATGATGATTCCGTTTGCTAATCTCATAATGTTTCTACCTCCTTATGCTTTCACCATATCGTCAGCCGATAAGATATAGTTTGTGAATCCTCTTGTACCGATTTTGTAACCCTCTGCGGTGATTTTGGGATTGATAAGTTTTACTTTTTCCTCTGATTCAAAATTCTTCTCACCAGCAGAAGCAGGCAGCACCACGATAATATCATCTGCCCTCTGTACGTCCGAATAAAGGTTGAAGCTGCGGGAAACAACCGTCATACGTCCGTTAATCCTACGCTGTTCCACCTTATTCTCACCTGCAAACTCTAAGTTCCCGAATGTCTTTTCCATGTTTGGGATAACGTGTTTTAATTCCATAAATTGTTTACCTCTTTTCTTTTTGATTTTGATTGATTTGTTATATAGTGTCATTCTGCTATCGGGATAATATCTGTCTGCCTGTGAATTATCAAGGGCAAGCGTTGTGCTGAAAGCACCCTTGACAATCCCCATTCAGAAAGATAAATCGTAATCAAGCAGAAGTTAGATATAATGTCAGCCACAGACTGACGTTTCCATCATAGGCGGTGAACGGGTTGTTGCTTTCATAAGCTGTTACCTCCCGTATCAGTCAGATTTCTTTACTCTGCGGAATCTCTTATATCCGGCAAAGATAAGACCAGCAGCAGAAATTCCCATCATAGCGAATAATGCGACAAATGGCGTATTATCACCTGTTTTTGGTGAATCGCTTGTCTTTGTTGGTGTGCTAGGTTCTTCTGGTGTCGTAGGGGATTCTGGCTTCTCTTTGATAGTTACCGTCTGCCCCTCGTCCTTGATGTCCTTATGTTCAGCTACTTTGATAGGATTGTCTGGATTGGTTACGTCATATAATTCTTCAAAGGTCACAAGCTCTTTGCCGCCAAGCTCCGAAGCATTGAATATAAATTCAATCTGAACCTCCATTTTAGAATCCTCGGCAGTAAAGGTAAGGTCATTTTCTACACGCTTACCATTCACTAGAAGTTCTGCATTTTCAGACTTCACCATTTCCCAACCTTTAAGAGTGTATTTCACGCCTTTTTCCAAACCGTCTAAAGTGACCGTATCAACGATAGTTACTTTGTCGTCTACTTCAATCGTCTTTTCACCTGTTGCCTTATCGGTAGCGATTGTGTGCATAGTTATGATACGTTCCGTAATCGTCACTGTTTGCCCTTCGTCCTCAATGTCCTTGTGTTCTGCCACCTTTGTAGGCTCGTCTGGATTGGATAAATCGTATAATTCCTCGAATGTTACTAGGTCTTTTCCTGCAAGCTCACTGGCATTGAATGTAAAGGCAATCTGGACTTCCATGCTAGAATCTTTTGCAGTAAAGGTATAGTCACTTTCTACAGGTTCACCGCCAATCAAAAGCTGTGCGTTTTCAGACTTCACCATCTGCCAGCCTTTGAGCTGATAGGTTGTACCTTTTTCCAAGCCATCTAAAGTGACCGTATCAATGACAGTTACCTCTTTACCAGCAACAATCATCTTTTCACCTGTGGCTTTGTCGACAGCGTTGGTATGAATTTCAATCACTCGTTCTTCGATAGTCACGGTCTGCCCCTCATCCTCAATGTCCTTGTGTTCTGCCACTTTGATAGGCTCGTCTGGATTGGATAAGTTGTACAATTCCTCGAATGTCACAAGGTCTTTTCCTCCAAGAGCAGAAGCATTGAACGTATAGGAAACCTCAACTTCCATTTCTGATTTTTTCGCAGTGAATGTGTAATTACTTTCCACAGGTTTACCGTCAATCAAAAGCTGTGCGTTTTCAGATTTCACCATTTGCCAGCCTTTCAACTGATATTTTGTGCCTTTTGTCAAACCATCTAAAGTCACAGTATCAACGATAGTCACGTTCTTTCCAGCAACGATTGATTTTTCACCTGTCACCTTATCTGTGGCAGTCGTATGGATAGTGATTTCTGGCTCGTATTCATCTGTAAGCGTACCTAAATCCACGACTACTTTATTTCTTGACACCACTACATCAAATGCCGGAATTAGCGTCATTCCCTTGTTGGAATCGCAGCGTAATTCTTCGATTGTGTAAGTATCATAGAGCAATGCACCTTTGCTGTCGTCTGGTATGGAAGTACCGAACCAGATACCGTCCTCACTGGTCTTTCCGGCGTTGGTATTCTGCTTATGAGATACCCAATCAGAGGAAGTGGAAAACTGACCGTTTGCGTCTGTCACAATGATATGGCTCTCACCAGTCGTCTTGCTTGTGATCCTAAAGGGAACATTCGCAAGTCGCTTGTGAGTGCCAGCACCGATTTTTACACCCTCAATATCTCCACGCTTAATCTGGTTGTAGATGGAATGTGCTTCATCTGTTAAATCCACGATTTTTCCATCTTCTGTGATTTCAAATTCAATCGGTTTTGCACCGTCCGTCAAATATCCCTCTGGGGCGTTGCTTTCCTCAATACGGTATTTTCCGTATGGTAATGTATCGGCGGCAGTTGTAGCGATACCGTCAACGCCAGTATGGATTGTTTTGACGACTTCATTCTTGTTGTATAACTTGCCATCTACCAAGACAGCGTTATCATTTAAGGAAATGATTTCAAAGGCAGTATCTTTCAAAGTCGCACCGCCTTGTGCTTTTGTATCTTTGGTTTCAAGGTCACGTTTCTGGATTTTGACACCGCCACGGATAACCTTGTCTAATACGGAATACTGGTTGCTGCCGCTTAACGCTGCAAGCTCACCATCTTCTGTAATCTGTGCCACATAGACACCTTTTATCTGTTCAGAACTTCCGGCAGCCTGCATATAAGCACCCTCCAATAAGTAACCGTTTGGAGCTGTCTTTTCTTCTACAGTGATAGTACCAAGCGGCAAGCAGATAGTACCATTCTGTGTATAGAAGCTGTCACCCAATACCTTGTAGGAATCGGCTAATCTTGTGATGTAATGGACTTCATTGTTGCTGTCTTTTTCAGCGATTGTCTTTGTCGTCCATGTGCGTGTTGGTTCTGATGGAAGATTGTCTTTTGTATAGTAACCGTCATAATACTTCCAGACGAACTCCGCACCCTCTAAAGAAGCGTTACCCTGTGGCGTAGCTTTGGAAATTTCCATATCAATCTTGAAAAGCTCAACCAAAGTGTCAGTGACTTTTGGTTTGTCGCTGACTTTTAAAGTCGTAGTTTCATTAACCTTGATCGTCATAGTATAGACGTTCTTATCTAACTGGAATCCCTTTGGAGCTTTCGTTTCTTTCACATAGTATGTCGCAGCTCTTAATTCCACAGTGTCCGTATTACCATTGGCATTTGTCGTAAGTGTGGCAACAGATTTCGTGCAGCCTTTATCAAAATAGACACCATAAGTCGCACCAGAGAGAGAATAGCAGTCATTCCCGTTTGTGACTGTGGTATTACTGGAAGATTTCTGAATCTTGCCATTGCCGACAGCCAGCTCTGCGAAGAACTGTCCTAAATCCTGCCCCTCACCAGTGTAGATATAACCGTAACAGTCATAGCGTCCTTTATTTTCTCTTACAAAGGCTTTCGCTCCGGCGAATACTTCATCTTGCACGGATTTTGAGATTTCATCATAGGAAGCTCGTACATTGTCACAGCTCCACCCAAGATGGACGCTCAATCTCTGCCAGACTACAAGCTGTCTTAAAAGGTAGGCGTGCTGGCTGCTCAATCCTGTATGGCTTTTCGTATACTGTTTGACGTATTCAAGAGATAAAGCAACGTCCTCTATCTGGTAGGCAGTCATGCGTGTACTTGCGTCACTTCTGGTCTTATATCCATTCTTAAAGCCTGTGTTGATGTCGATACAATAAGCGTCCTCACCCTCAACGGTCATATGCCCCTCATTAAATGTAGAGCCGATAGAACCATCATTCATTACTTTCTCAACAATGCCGACACGTTCCTCCGATTCTGTCCAGTATTGTGTTTCCGCAGCATGGACAGCAGTTGTGGGTAGAGCAGTAAAGACGGTTGCGAGAGTAAGAACACCTGTAAGCAATCGTTTCAATATCTTATTCATTTTTTGATTCTCCTTTCATTTGGGTAAAAAAATAGACGCTCATTTCTGAACGTCTGGAAATAAAAAAGGAATACCGTTTTTCAAGTATTCCTAATTCTATATGTTATTTAACTGTATTTATGTGATATGAAGTTGTTTGCTGCTGTTATGCCGCTATTTGTTGTTGGTATCTCAATGGTACATTTCCATCTGCAAATGGTTAGACGAATTTTTCAAACGATAACTAGCCTAGTGCTAAACCACTCTAAAAATTAGAAAAGATAATGATATGCCAATCCTTACCTTTTCGTTTGATGTATTTTGATTTCTGAATTCATTTGAAGTCTAACACTTAACCACTTCATAGTCAAGTAGTTACTGCATAGAAACCACAGGAGCAGTTTACTTATTTCACTTCATATATTTAGTCTAAAAAAGGACTCGTAATGAGTCCTCTACATTAACAATCATACTGAGTGAATACGTCACTAACTGGTAAATCGTTTTCGATGTTTTCAATTGTATGTGCAAGTAATCCTGCAACAGATACAGAAACAAGTTTATCAAATTTCTTATCCTGTGGGATTTCGATAGTGTTAGTAATAACAACTTCTTTTGCCGCACAAGTAGATAATCTTTCAACAGCAGGTCCAGAAAGTACACCATGAGTACATGCAATATATACATCCTTAGCACCTTTCTGTTTTAACATATCAACACCAGCTGTAATAGTACCAGCTGTATCGATCATATCGTCAATTAAGATACAGTTCTTACCTTCAACATTACCGATGATACCCATAACTTCAGCAACGTTTGGTTTAGGTCTTCTCTTATCGATGATAGCGATAGGGCAGTCAAATGCTTCAGACATCTTACGAGCTCTAGTAGCTCCTCCGTGGTCAGGAGATACAACACATAAATCCTGAACCTTCTTTTTACGGAAGTATTTGATTAATAGTGGTAAAGCCTGCATTTCATCTACTGGAATATCAAAGAATCCCTGAATCTGAGCTGCATGTAAGTCAACAGTTACAACACGGTTAACACCAGCTGTAGTTAATAAGTCTGCAACTAACTTAGAAGTGATTGGCTGTCTAGGTTTAGCTTTACGATCCTGTCTAGCATATCCGAAATATGGAATAACAGCAGTAATTTCACGAGCAGAAGCACGTTTTAAAGCATCAGTTAATACTAAGATTTCCATTAAGTTTTCAGTTACTGGATTAGAAGTAGACTGAACAATGAATACGTCCTTACCACGAACAGATTCACCGATTTCACATAAGATTTCACCATCTGCGAAGTGATGAACTTTGCAGTCTCCAACCTTAGTACCTAAAATGCTTGCGATATCCTGAGCTAATTTCTTGCTTGAAGATAAAGAAAATACTGTAATTTTGTTTTTCATATGTGTCCCCTTTTTTTATTTCTTGTTTCTTTCGTTATAAATCTTCATACGTTTTTCTTCTAAAACCTTTGCATAACCAGGTTTGTTCACCTGTCTAGCACGTGCGATAGACATTGCGCCATCTTCTACAGTTTCTGTTACAGTAGATCCAGCCGCAACAAATGCGCCTTCACCAACAGTCACTGGTGCAACTAAATTTGAATTACATCCAATAAATGCATTGTTTCCAATAACAGTCATTGACTTATTCTTACCGTCATAATTGCTTGTGATAGTACCACAACCAATATTAACGCCATCGCCTACTTTAGCATCACCGATATAAGTAAGATGAGCAGACTTGCTTCCCTTACCAAAATCAGCTTTCTTCATTTCCACAAAGTTACCAATGTGTACATTCTCTCTAATATGACAATTAGTTCTTAGTCTTGCATAAGGACCAATATCAGTACCGCTTTCTACAACAGAATCGCTTAATACTGAGAACTTGATTTCCACATTATCCTTAATATCTACATCTGTAAATTCACAATAAGGACCAATATGACAATGTGCTCCTATAGTAGTATGTCCCTTAATAATACAACCTGGTTCAATGATTGTATCCTTACCGATTACAACATCAGTACCAATATATGTGTTATCAGTATCTACAATAGTTACACCATTTAATAACCAGTTCTTATTTACTCTCTTCTGAAGTAACTTAGTTGCTTCAGCAAGCTGAACACGGTCATTAATGCCACCTACTTCACTGAAATCCTGAATCTTATAGCCATCAACCTTCTTGCCTTCTTCATTCATGATTCCAATTAAATCTGTAATATAATACTCACCCTGAGCATTGTTGTTTGTTACTTTCTTTAAAGCTTCAAACATTGACTTGTTATCAAAACAATATTCACCTACATTCATCTCAGTGATATCCATCTGAGATTCCTGTAAATCTTTGAATTCTACAATTCCAGTTACCTGTCCATCTTCCTTAATAATACGACCAAATGGAAGTGACAAGTCACAATCACATGTCATTACAGTACCACTATTTTTACCATTCATATGATAATCAATAAGTCCCTGTAATGTTTCCGCAGTAATTAAAGGTGCATCTCCATTTAATACAAGAGTCATACCTTCTTTATCTCCTAGAACACTTTCTGCCATCATGACAGCATGTCCAGAGCCTTTCTGCTCTTCCTGTAAGACAGTAGTGACGTCGTTATCTAACAAAGCCTTGACCTGGTCAGCCCCATGTCCAACAACAACGACTGTTTCTGCGATATCTAACTTCTTTAATTCATCCACCACATGATTGATCATTGGTTTATATAAAACTTCATGAACAACCTTAGGTGCATCTGATTTCATACGAGTACCTTTACCCGCTGCTAAGACAACTGCATAAACTTTCATCGACATATCTCCTTTTTTTCCCCTACATTCTAGCAAAATTCAATTCAAAATAAAAGAGAAAAGGCGTAAGTTATCCCTTTTTCCTTTTCTCTGGATAGTAAATCTGTGTTTTTACTGCAAAACTATATTTCTTTTTAAAATATGGAAGCACTTTATCAATTAATTCAGGATCTTGAGTCATACCAAAAACAGATGAACCACTACCTGACATAAGAGCACCATCAAAACCAAAGTTCATCATATCATCCTTAATAGACTGGATATCCTGTACCATCTTAATAGAAGGAGCTTCTAAAGTATTACCTAAACAATCTACAACACCCTGATAATCATTCTTTTCAATTGCATGCTTCATTAAATCAATATCTGGATGAACAGCTGTTTCGATATCTAAATCATCAAAACATTTCTTTGTAGAAACACCTTTCTTAGGTTTTACAATCAATAAATGACAATTAAAACGTGAACGATCAATAAAATGTAGATTTTCACCAATACCACCTACAACCGCAATACGATTCCATACACAAAATGGAATATCTGCACCAATCTCTTTACCCATTTCACACATATCCTGATAAGACATACGTAAATGGAATAAGCTGTTCATTGCACGGAATATAGCTGCACCATCGGCACTTCCTCCACCCATTCCAGCTTGAGAAGGAATATGCTTATAACAGTGGATTCTTACACCACTTTGGATATCAAACTTCTTGATTAATGCATCAGCCACCTTATACATGATATTACGTTCATCAGTAGGTACACGGTATGTGTTTGTAGTAATTTCTATACCTTTTTCAATAGGATCAATAAGAATTAAGTCATGAAGACCAATAGGGGCCATAATCATATTTAATTCATGATATCCATCTTCTCTTTCACTTACTACATCTAATGCAAGGTTTATTTTCGCATAAGCACGAATCTTCATAGTGTATGACTCCTTTCTAGTATTCTTATATAGTCATCAATATTTAATTCCTCAGCACGTTTATTGGCAGGAATACCACATGATTCTAATACTTCTTTTGTTTGATCATGATATAAAGACTTTAAGTTATTATAGAGTGTTTTTCTTTTTGCAGTATAACTTGCTTCAATCAGATCAATCAATTCCTGTGATATAACACGTTCTTTATGAATAGAAATAACAGCACTATCTACATGAGGTGCTGGCATGAATACATGTCTAGGCACATTCAATTCATATTGAACATCTCCTACATAATCAATCATCATCTTTAAAGGACTC
Source organism: Catenibacterium faecis (assembly GCF_014306455.1). Classification (NCBI taxonomy): domain Bacteria; kingdom Bacillati; phylum Bacillota; class Erysipelotrichia; order Erysipelotrichales; family Coprobacillaceae; genus Catenibacterium; species Catenibacterium faecis. Next base: position 6,522 of record NZ_JACRWG010000034.1, on the reverse strand, counting down.
TTTTCTTCAGAACAGAGCTTTAGTGCGACTTCCTTTTGTACCATAGCGACTAAACGATTAATAGGTGTAGAAGAAGACACAATCTTTGTGATGATTTTAGACGTAATGTAATAAGGAAGATTTGTGACAACACAGATATCCTTATAGTCCTTTAGTTTATTACATGCTTCTTCTAAATCAGCTTTCATAAAGTCCTGGAAGATGATTTCTACATTATCATGTCCTTCTAAAGAGAATGATAACACTTCCTTTAAACGTTCATCTATTTCAAAGCATAATACTTTACCAGCTTTATTAGAGAGCTGTTCTGTAAGAGCGCCTATACCAGGTCCTATTTCAATAACTGCTGTCTCCTTATCCAGCGAAGCATGATCTGCGATACTTTGAATAATACCTGGATCTACTAAGAAGTTCTGTCCATATTTCTTAGAAGGCTTTAAGTTAAATGTATTTAATATAAATTCTGTATTTGATTTTTTTGCGATATTTTCCATATCATTTATTATATAGGATATGTAAAGAAAAGACCATTGAGTTCCCTGAAAAATTCTTCTATAATGGTCGAAAAGGTGATGTATATGGATAGAAAAACAAGAATAATGGAAATAATAAGTAGTAGTGATAAACCTGTTTCAGCAAGTAAAATTGCGAAAGAATTAGGTGTTTCTAGGCAGATTATTGTAGGAGATGTGGCTTTACTTAGAGCATCGGGAGAAGATATCACTGCAACCCCTAGGGGATACATATTAGAAACAAATAGAAGTAATCATTATACAATTGCAGTAAAGCATAATAATGATCAATTAGAAGAAGAATTAAATACTATTGTAGATTTAGGTGGTAAGGTTGAAGATGTGATAGTAGAACATCCTCTTTATGGAGAAATCAAAGGAAATCTTCATATATATTCACGTTATGATGTGTCTAAATTCATGTCTGCAGTTAAGGATCGTGATGTCACACCTCTTTCTCTATTAACAGATGGTGTTCACTTGCATACAATTACAGCACCTGATGAAGAAACATTAGAACGTATTAAAGAAGCGCTGGATGAAAAGCATATATTATTAAAATAATAGGTTTTTGATTTCATCTTTAAAGAAATAGATGAATAATAATGTGTTTCCAAAAAATGGTAAAACTAACTTAAAACATAATATTGTAGGTAGTGAAGAAATTAAATATACATAAAAAAGAGTCAGTAGATGATATGTCTACTGACTCTTTAATGCTTTAAGTACTTCTTCTTTTGTAATACCCATCATATTCAGTCTCTTAAATAATGCTTTCGCATTACCATAACCTAAATGAAAGGCATCATAGACCTGTAGTCTTCTCTTCTTATTTCCTAATACATCTAGATCAATAAATTCATCCCATGAAATGGATTCTTTAGCATCACTAAATGTGACTGCATTTTCTAATGCTTCAATAATTGCATCATGTCTTGCTTCCGCAATACCAAGCTTCTTCACACCCTTGGCATCTTTTTTTGCGACAAAGGCATGCTTTGCATTAGGAACAGCCTGAATGACTTTATTTCTAATCTGTGTACCAGGATAATCAGGATCTGTTAAGACAATGACACCACGTGTTGAAGCAGCAGTCTTAATGAGAGATAGAATATCTTCGTTGATTCCTGATCCAGATGTTTCAATTGTATCTACATCAAATAACTGTTTAAGTGTTGCTGTATCTGTTTTACCTTCTACTACAACAACTTCTTTAATCTTTCTCACAATATTCTCCTAACTCAGCAAGTCAATCATACGTTCTATTGTACGTTTGACATCTCCCTGATCATAATAATAATCGAAATCTTTCTCAACCATTACAGTGAGTATAAGGCAGCATGTATCATAATCAGCCTGTGAAAGGGTTATACCCTTCACAGGTTTCTTTTTATACTTGTAGTCGCCTAATTCTTGTAATACACGTCTATATATTACAGGGTTATTCTTACAGGCTAATTTCTTTAATACAGAAATCTTATTATAATTCAGTTTTGATCTTATAAAGCCTAGAATAGCCCTACCTCGCGAGGGCGGGGTGGAATGTCCATCTTCCATATCTTCCTCCACTATTTAGATGATTCCATGTTCTTAAATGCTGTTGATAACATCAATTTAATACGGTTAAGCTGGTTTGTTTCACTAGCCCCTGGATCATAATCAATCGCAACGATGTTAGACTGTGGATATTTTCTTCTTAATGCCTTAATGACACCCTTACCTGTTACATGGTTAGGTAAGCAGGCAAATGGCTGCATACATACGATATTTGGTGCACCTTCATCAATGAGTTCAATCATTTCACCAGTTAAGAACCATCCTTCACCTGTCTGGTTACCAATAGAAACAACTTCACTTGCTTTCTTCGCAATTTGATCAATAGGATGTGGTGCATCAAAACGATTTGATGCTTCTAATGCCTTAATCATATCTTTTCTTAAGAAGTCTACGAGTTTAATTGCTACATTACATAACTTAGCTGATTTCCAGCTTGCATCATAATGTTCATGTTCATATTGAGTATTGTAGAAACAATACTGGAAGAAGTCAATTAAATCTGGCATAACTGCTTCTGCGCCTTCTTCTTCAATAATCTTTACAATCTCATTATTGGCAGTAGGGTGGAATTTAACAAGGATTTCTCCTACAAGACCTACTCTAGGTTTCTTAATATCTAGAAGTGGTAATTCATCAAATTCCTTTACAATCTGATAAACGTTCTTCTTGAATTCCTTCATAGAACCATTTTCAACGTTTTCTTTACACTTTTCTACCCATGATTTATATAATTCATTAGCTGAACCTTTGACCTTTTCATAAGGTCTTACACGGTATAAGACTCTCATGAATAAGTCACCATACATAGCCCCAATAATAACCTTCTTAGCCACCTTATAAGTGATCTTAAAGCCTGGGTTAGATTCTAATCCCTGTAAGTTTGCTGAAATAACAGGTACATAATCCATATGTGCATCCTTTAATGCTTTTCTAATAAACGCAATATAGTTTGTTGCACGACATCCTCCACCTGTCTGTGAGATGATCAATGCCACCTTATGAGGATCATACTTACCTGAATTCAAGGCATTCATCATCTGACCTGTTACTAAGATACTTGGATAACATGCATCATTATTAACATACTTTAATCCCTGATCTACAGCATCTTTATCTACAGAAGGTAATACCACAAAGTTATAGCCTTCTGAATTCATTGCAGTTTCTACAAACTGGAAATGAATAGGAGACATCTGAGGGCATAAAATAGTCCATCTATCATCCTTCATTTCTTCTGTGAATGATACTTTTTCAGATTCATATTTATTTTCTAAGTGTACAGTATTGTCTTTCTTCTTTACTGTTGCTTTAAGTGATCTAATACGGATTCTGATTGGTCCTAAGTTAGAGGCTTCATCAATCTTAATAAGTGTATAAATCTTACCTCTTGCCTGTAATAATTCAGCCACCTGGTCACTTGTAACTGCATCTAATCCACATCCAAATGATGTTAACTGGATAAGTTCAAGATCTGGTTGAGTTGTTACAAATTCAGCAGCACGATAGAGTCTAGAATGATATGTCCACTGGTCTACTACACGTAAATCTAAGTTTTCTTTATTTAAATTACATACAGAATCTTCTGTTAATACACAGAAACCTTCACTTGTAATTAAGCTGGCAATACCATGGTTGATTTCTGGATCCACATGATAAGGACGTCCTGCAAGGACAATACCCTTCTTATGGTTTTTATGCATCCATTCCAATGCTTCCTGACCCTTTACTTCAATATCTTTTCTTGCACGTGCTAATTCCTGATAAGCCTTATCAATCGCATTATGCATTTCCTTATCTGAAATATCATATTCAGCTAAAGATTCCTTCATTACCTTAAATAATGTCTTAGGGTTATTTAAAGATAAGAATGGGTTCTTATATTTCACATGTTTTTCTTCTAAGCTGTCTACATTGTTTCTAATAACTTCTGGATAAGAAGCAACAACTGGACAGTTATAGTTATTACCTGCATCTTCATATTCTTTTCTTTCATATGCTACTGATGGATAGAAGATAAAAGGAATACCTCTTTCAATTAGGTTTTCAATATGTCCATGAGAAATCTTTGCTGGATAACAGGCATTTTCTGATGGAATAGATTCAATACCCTTTTCATAGATTTTCTTAGAAGATCTTGCAGATAAGACAACTCTAAAGCCTAACTGAGTAAAGAATGTATGCCAGAATGGATAGTTCTCATACATATTAAGTACTCTAGGAATACCCACTTCTCCTCTTTTTGCATCATCTTTAGAAAGTGATTTATAACCAAAGATACGACCATATTTATAATCATAGAGGTTAGGTAACTTTTTAGATGTCATTGGAAGGTTAGCCCCTCTTTCACATCTATTACCTGAAATATATTCTCTACCATCATTGAATGATGTAATAGTTAACATACAGTTATTTGTACACTTACCACAGTTTCTAATCTTTGTATCATAGTCAAGTGCTTCTATTTCTTCTAATGAAAGAATAGTAGAAGGTTCATTGTCATCATTTTCAATCGCAATACGAGCCATACCATAAGCACCCATTAATCCTGCGATATCAGGTCTTACTACTTCAATACCTGTTTCTTTTTCAAATGCACGTAGTACAGCTTCGTTATAGAAAGTACCTCCCTGTACAACAACATGCTTACCAATATCTTCTTTACTTCTTAATTTAATAACTTTATATAATGCATTCTTGATAACTGAATAAGATAAACCAGCACTGATATCTTCTACAGAAGCACCTTCTTTTTGTGCCTGTTTTACCTTTGAGTTCATGAATACTGTACATCTAGAACCTAAATCAATAGGGTGTTTAGACTTTAATGCAAGTTCTGCGAATTCTTCAATCTTATAACCTAATGATTTTGCGAATGTTTCTAAGAATGAACCACATCCTGCAGAACATGCTTCATTTAATGAAATGTTCTGAATGACATTATCTCTAATAGTAATAGCCTTCATATCCTGACCACCAATATCAAGAATGAAATCTACATCAGGTTCATAGGCTTTTGCAGCAGTATAATGAGCAATTGTTTCTACTTCACCAATATCCACCTTTAAAGCAGCTTTAATAAGGGCTTCACCATAACCAGTAACACCTGCTTTCGCAATATAACATCCTTCTGGAAGCATCTGATAGATTTCCTTCATCAGACTCATGATCAGCTGTAATGGATTTCCTTCATTAGAACTATAGAAAGAGTATAAAATAGCACCCTGATCATCAGTCATGATAATCTTAGATGTTGTAGAACCAACATCGATACCTAAGAATACTTTACCTTTATATTTCTTAAGTGTTCTTTTCTTAGTGATATGAGTAAAGTGTCTTTCTCTGAATTCTTTTAATTCTGCTTCATCATTAAATAATGGTTCTAAGACATTTGTAAGTTCTGTAGGGGAGTCTGAAAGACCTTCTAAGTCTTCAATAATCTTAGAGATGTTTAATGGGTTTTCTACTTTTTCTTTTGCATTTAAACATGCTCCCATAGCAACAAATAGCTGTGAGTTCTGTGGGAAGATGATTTCATCTTCAGTTAAACCTAATGTTTCAATAAAACGTTCTCTTAACTGATCCATGAAATAAAGTGGACCACCTAAGAATGCAACATTCCCTCTAATAGGTTTACCACAGGCAAGACCAGAAATAGTCTGGTTGACAACTGCCTGGAAAATAGATACCGCAATATCTTCTTTAGATACACCTTCATTAATTAAAGGCTGAATATCTGTTTTCGCAAAAACACCACAACGTGATGCGATAGGATAGATTGTCTTATAGTTTTTCGCATATTCATTTAAACCAGCCGCATCAGTCTTTAATAAAGTAGCCATCTGGTCAATAAATGCCCCAGTACCTCCTGCACAAGTACCGTTCATACGCTGTTCAAGCTGTCCTTCAAAATAAGTAATCTTGGCATCTTCTCCACCAAGTTCTATAACAACATCAGTTTGTGGAATATATGTTTCTACTGTCTTTGTACACGCAATAACTTCCTGTATAAAAGAAATACCAAGCTTATCTGCAAGAGATAAACCTCCTGAACCAGTCATAACAGGATATAAATCAATATCACCCATCTGGTTCTTTACTTCAATTAATAACTCATAGATTGTTTTTCTAACATCTGAGAAATGTCTTGTGTACTTAGAGAATAAGCATTTATCATTCTCATCTGTCAAATAGAGTTTTACAGTTGTAGATCCTACATCAATTCCTAAATAATATTTCATATTTCCACATCCTTCTCTCTTTTTTGAGTATTATATCGAACCTATATTAAACGAATTTTAAGAAATAATCTAGTTTTTTGCATAATAAAATTATAAAATCTGACTACTCCCACGGGCAAGCCCGTGGGGTTCTGATTGCCAAGTGTAGCTTGTAATCGTACATCATTTTCAGACTTTGGAGTTACAAGTGTAAATCTATTTGAATCAGAACTTTC
>NZ_JACRWG010000033.1:0-29212 GCF_014306455.1 Catenibacterium faecis | reverse complement strand
ACCACCTCTCTTTGATTATACTATTATATCGAGATGCACACTAGAGTTTTGGGGGATTTGAGTTTGGTTATATATTTGTGTCCGCGCAACAAAGGCGCGGGGAAATGGAGAAAATCATGACTAAAAAAGACAAGCGCACCATTTGTCTACTTGGTCTACTATCTATCGCATTAGTCTTTATACTTACATCCAATGTCTTTGGTAACACAATTGACTGGTATAGCCAGCATGTAGTTATTGCGGATGCATTAAGACATGCAATAAGAAGCGAAGGAACACTATTCCCTACTTATATGAAACAGTTAATGGGTGGAGGAAATATCTATCACTTCTCTTATTATGGATACTTAAGACCAGATATTCTTATAGGTGCATTACTCATACATGTAAATATGCAGACAATCATTATTGCCTATAGTGTATTAATGCTGACACTCTCTGTTATATGTTGTTATATCTTTTTAAGACAACATACAGATAACGAAAACATCTGTATCTTTGTCAGCTTACTTGTATTATTATCAAGTATCTTCTTTCATTCACATAAACAGATCATGTTTGTGAACTATATGCCTTACTTATTCCTCGCTTTAATAAGTATAGAAAAGAAGAACTTTGCAGCTTTTACACTATGTGGCAGTATGATTGTACTTCATAGCTATTTCTATTGTATTGGATGCTTTATTGTATGTTTCATTTATTTACTATATCGTTATCCTGCTGAATGGAAGAAGCTCTTTATATCCTATGTACTCATTGTCTTATTAACCGCAATACTGACAATCCCAACACTCTATATTATATTAATGAATGGTAAATCTGGTGCACCCACTGCACTTGCATCATTATTCATCCCTTCTCTTAATTTAAAAGGTTTACTTTATAGTAAATATGGATGTGGACTTACATATATCTCATATATTCTTTTAGTTCTTGCCTTAAGTGATAAACAGCTAAGAAAGCTTTCTATTGTCACTCTAGTATCATTCTACTCTCCACTTGTGTGGTTTATTATGAATGGTTTCTTATATGCAAGAAGTAAGATCATGATTGTCTTTATTCCAATCGTGGCTTATATCATGTGTATGATGTTAGTAAAGATTAAAGAGGGGGATGTTACACTTTCTAGATATTCTGTACTGTTACTAATGATCCCATTATTCTTTATTGAATATCCATTCTCAGCACTTGTAGATTGCCTATTTGCGCTTCTTATCTTACTTCAAAGAAGAAAGCATGTACTGTATGGATATCTTGTGGTTCCAATGTTGGTCGTATCATTTATTAATGGGCCTTCTTCATTTTATAAACCAAAGAAATCAGAAAAGAATGTTTCACAGTTAGTAAGAAGAAATAAGATGCATACAGTCGCAGATTTGACTACAAGACAGAATGTCAATCAAACTCATGGTTATCTATTTAAACGTGTATCAGGCTATACATCTACTAATAATAAACATTACAATGAATTCTTATTTGATACATTAAGAATCCCTGTTCCTACAAATAACCGTGTCGCACAGAATGATACAGACAATATCTTCTACCTTAAAACACTTGGTATTGATACAGTTATTTCTAAAAGAAATGCCCCTTATGGTTATTCTTTAAGGGATCAAGATAAGAATGTGAAACTTTATCAATCAAATACTTCTTTACCTCAAGCTTATGCAACAAGCCAGTTAATGAGTGAAAAACATTTTAGGCAGCTCTCTTATCCATATACTCTAGATACACTTGTGAATTGCGCGATTGTGAATAAAGGTGATACACATTATCAAAGTCAATTTATTAAAGAAGATCCAGGATTCAAGAAATCTTATCATATTACTAAAAAGCAGAAAAAAGAAATGACATTGAATCGTCAAACAAACAATGAAATCGTTGTATTAGAAGCAGATATTGAGAATAAGAAACCTCTTAATGGTGTATCTATTACTGTCAATGGAATGAAGAATAAACTCGCTAGTATTAAGAATCCTTATTATCATCCTCATACACATTTCACTTATGTGACTACAAGTAATCAATTAAAAGTAACTCTCTCTAAAGGTGACTATATTATTAAAAATATTAAGATGTATACACTTCCTGCTTCTGCATTAAATCAGACTGTTGATCCATTAGATGTGAAGAAATCATCCAATGCACTAGAAGGTAAAATCAATGTCTCTCAAGATGGTTACTTTATTACACGTATCCCTTATGAAAAAGGTTATACAATGTATATTGATAATAAGAAAGTCAATATAGAAAAAGTCAATCAAGCATTCTTAGGATGTCGTATTTCAAAAGGGTGTCATACAATTAAGATCACATTTACTCCTCCAGGATATACCCTTTCATGTATCATAAGTACAATAGGTGTTATTCTATTTGTATTATTCTATATATATCAAAGAAAATATGATACTATGTGTAAGGAGGGGTAGAAAATGAATAAAAGATTATATCGTTCAGCACATGACCGTATGCTTGCTGGCGTATGTGGAGGTATTGCGGAATACTTCCAGATTGATCCTACTCTTGTCAGATTAGGATGGGTTGCATTTACAGCGCTAGGAGGAAGCGGTATTCTCGCTTATATTATTCTTGCGGTTATTGTCCCAAGTGAATACTAAAAAGAAGGTTCTCGCGAACCTTCTTTTTTTGGCTAGATAGTCATTAATTTCTGTGCAATCTTTTCTGTTTCATCAAAGATATAACGCATTAAACCTCTGTCTTTCTTATAAGACTTCTTTAAGTTTACATAGAGTTCTAATGCCTCTTCATCTTTCATTTTAGGAAGGTTGCTTTTTAGTATTAGAAAGCATTCTTCTTCATATGGATCACTTAAAATTCTCATATCTAACATAGAAATCATCCCCTTGGTCAAATAATAGTAAATACAATGAGATTATCCTTGCCTACATATATTATAGACCCTTTCACATGATTTGTAACAAATAATACCATAATCTCTGTATTTTTATCGTTTAGAGGATGTAAGAATTATGTTAAAATGTACACAAGTAGGTGAGAGTAATGGATGAGAGAAGTAAAAGGACACTTCATATTATTATAGGATTAGTGATTGCTGTATTGTTAGGAACAGTTTATACAAGCTATCTAACACCACAAAAGACACATCTTGTCTTTGGGGCAACTTATATGACTATGAACAACCCTTTCTATGAAGTGATTAATAATGAATTAAGAAAAGAAATAGAACAAAACGGGGATGAACTTATTGTACGTAATCCTGAACTTGATACAGATAAACAGAATGAACAGATAGAGGAATTTATATCAAAGAAGGTGGATGGTATTTTTGTGAATCCTATTGATTCAAAGAAGCTTCCTTCTTTAGAATCTGCAAGAAAAGCAGGAATTCCAGTGATTGCGATAGATGCGTCTGTAGATAATACAGATTTGATTGATTGTGTTATTGAATCTGACAATTATAATGCAGGTGTTTTATGTGCTCAAAATATGATGAAAAGAATGCAATCGGCCAATATTGTCTTATTAAAACATTCTACTGTCGAATCAGCAGCTTCAAGAATACAGGGATTTGTAGATACTATTAAAGATTATCCACAATATCAAATTATAGACTCTGCAGAATGTGAAGGACAATTAGAACGTGCGATGCCTTTAATGCAGACAATATTAAAAAAGCATTCAAATGTTGATGTTGTGATGGCTTTAAATGATCCTTCAGCATTAGGTGCACTCGCTGCCATAGAATCATTAAATCGCCATGATATTATTGTCTATGGAGTAGATGGCACACCAGATTTAAAATCACTTATTAAACAGAGCCCTCTTATTGCAGGTACTGCTGCACAATCTCCACTTATGTTTGGAAAACTCTCTGCAAAGAAGATGTATGATATTCTTCAAAGAAAAGATATTCCAAAAATTATTGAAGTACCTGTCACAATGATTACTAAAGACAATATTGACTCCTATAGTGTAAAGGGGTGGCAATAATGTTGAAAAGTATTAGCTTAAAAAGAATCCGTACATTTATGATGTCTTGGAATTTCTTTATGATCACATGTTACGCAATGATATTTATGTTCAGTACAAACTATATTATTATGAATAATATCTCACGAGACTTTCTGAGTTCTCTTAACTACATTCCTACAGATCCATCCATTATTTTCTTTAAATCATTGATTTTATATATAATCATCATGATACTTATGAATTTCTTTGATCATCGTGTTAAGGAATATCCATTTGAGAATATTCTCTTTCTACTTATTGAAACACTTATAGGCTTTATTATTATGAAATCATTGTATTTCATTTATAATGGTATTATCTATTTGATATTCAGTGATGCATTATTTAGATTTAAAGAGAATAAATATGTTAAGTGGCTGACTATTCCGTTAAGTCTACTTCTTATTATTTCTAATTATAATTTCTTCAGTACATTATTTCCTCTTGTGAATGCTGATGCATATCTAAATGTGTATACAAGTACGACAAGAGGGTTATTACAGGTAGGAATCAATTTACTAGATATTGTGAATTTATTGTTCTTTATTTTATTCTTGATGATTTATATTGCGAATGAAGTACAGGAAAATGAACGTATGACACAGGAATTAATCATGGTTCATCAAGTCAATCATGAATTAGAGAATTATGCTGCAGTAAGTGAAAAGATTGCAGAAGATAAAGAAAGAAAAAGACTGGCTCGTGAAATACATGATACATTAGGACATGCATTAACAGGAATTGCAGCAGGTGTTGATGCCTGTATTGCGATGATCGATATCAATCCTCAGGCAACCAAACAACAATTGATGGTTATCAGTAAAGTTGTAAGGCAGGGAATTGGGGATGTACGTAATTCATTGAATAAATTACGACCTGGTGCTTTAGAACAGCATGGCTTTAAAGGTGCATTAGAAAATATGATTGAAGAATTCACCAGTGTCAGTGATCTAGAAATCACCTTAGACTATCGTATTGAGAAGGTGGACTTTGAGAATACAAAAGAAGATATTTTATTTAGAGTCATTCAGGAAAGTATTACTAATGCAGTAAGGCATGGAGATGCAACGCATATTAATATTTCTATATATATAGAAGATCAGAAATTGAAACTAGAAATCCAGGATAATGGACAGGGATGTGAAGAGATTCATTATGGCTTTGGATTAAAACAGATGAGAGAACGTTTATCTATGATCAATGGAAAAGTGACATATGATGGACATCATGGTTTCTTAACAGTGGTCACAATTCCAATACAGGAGGGAGAACTTTATGATTAAAGTAATGATTGCGGATGATCAGGAACTGATTAGAGAATCATTGAAAATAGTATTAAGTACACATGAAGATATTGATGTGGTAGATACTGCATCAGATGGTTTTGAAGTACTAAAATGTTTAGAGAAGTATGTCGTTGATGTTATTTTGATGGATATTCGTATGCCAGGTTTGGATGGTGTTATGGCTACTAAGGAAGTGAAGGCGAAATATCCTAATACAAAGATTATTATATTGACTACTTTTGATGATGATGACTTTGTCTTTAGTGCTTTGCGCTATGGTGCGAGTGGTTATTTATTAAAAGGTGTATCAATGGATGAACTCTATAAAGCAATTGTGACAGTCAATACCGGAGGCGCAATGATTAATCCTGATATTGCGACAAAAGTCTTCAGTATGTTCTCTAAGATGCAGCAGAATAACTATACTATTAAAGTGGATGAAAAGGATGTAGAAACATTAAGTAAGCCAGAATGGAAAGTAATTCAGCATGTGGGCTATGGCTTATCCAATAAAGAAATTGCCCAGAAACTCTTCTTATCTGAAGGAACTGTAAGAAACTACTTGAGTTCTATCCTCTCTAAATTAAATTTAAGAGACCGTACACAGCTGGCTATATGGGCAGTAGAAAGTGGTCTTATGACAAGGACGTTTGATGATGAATAGGTCAAAGATTTTTCTCGGTATTGTTGTTTTTTCACTCTTTTTCATGATTGTCGCAAATTACCCGGATACAATTACCCTGGAGTTAGGTGTTTTCTCAGGAAGTAACTGGGATGTACCAAGCGGAGAGAGCTATAAAATCATTGATGGCGCTATAGAACGATTTGAAAAGAAATATCCAGGGGTTAAAGTGAAGTATGAGAGTGGAATCATGAAGAATGATTATTCTTCATGGCTTTCAGCTAAGATTGTCAAGGGAGAAGAACCGGATGTTTTTATGATTCTTGATGATGATTTTAATACATTGAGTTCTATTGGTGCACTTGCTGAAATAGACAGTTATATGTCTTTTGATCAGAATTTTAGTACGGATGATTATTATTCCAGTGTTTTAAAAGCAGGAACGTATTCGAATAGTCAATATGCACTTCCTTATGAATGTAATCCGACATTGATGTTTGTGAATAAGACTCTTCTGGAAAATTGTCATATTCAGATGCCTGATAATGATTGGACATTGGATGATTTCTATTCTATATGTAAAAAGGTAAGTGAGTATTCTTCAAATTATTATGGCTATTATGATTATGAATGGCTTGATTCTATTTATGCATATGGCGCACGGGTTTTTAACGAAAAGGGAACTAAATGTTATCTAGATCAGAGTGCTGTGAAGCGTGCTATAGAATTTTATCGTAAACTCAATAATTTAAATGAAGGACATACAGTCACATCTGACGAATTTGATAAAGGGTTAGTTGCTTTTTCACCTCGTTCTTTAGCTGTATATCGTACATATAAGCCCTATCCATGGCGTGTTAAAAAGTATTCTACATTTGAATGGGATTGTTTAAAGATGCCTACTGCCTCAAAGAATCAGGGAAGTGCACAGGTGTCTACATTATTGATGGGTATGAGTGCAAAATCACATCATAAATCACAGGCTTGGAATCTATTAAAAGAATTATGTCATGATCAAACAACTCAGCAGTCTATAACACAATACTCTCAAGGAATTTCTCCTTTGAAGAAGGTTGCACAGTCACAAACAATCATTGATATGCTCGATGAAGAAACAGGCGATTCTAAAATCAGTAGATCGTTATTAAATCAGGCATTATTGGGCGCACGTAACCGTGAAAAGTTTAAGAAATATGATGCAGCGAAGACTATGATTAATACCAATATGATAAAGATGATTCATTCAAGTGATGATTTTGATCTTTCATTAATAGAATTGCAAAAAGCAGTAAATAAATATTTAAATGAATAGAGTGGTTTAACCACTCTTTTTTTAATATGACAAATGTCATATTGAAGTCATGACTTTAGGCAGATGGAATGAAAGCGTTTGAATGCTAGAATGTAATCACAGGAGGAGAAGAAAGATGAAATATGTAGTACTTGTAAGCCATGGTGAGTTTGCAAAGGGATTAGCCAATGCACTTAGCATGTTAGCTGGAGAAAAGAAAGAAGTCATTGCAGTTGGATTAGAAAATGGTAAAACTGCTGATGAATTCGCAGAAGTATTTAAGGAAGCAGTAAGTCCTATTACTGGAGAAGATGAAATCATTCTTCTTGGTGATTTAATTGGTGGATCACCATTAACTACTGCACTAAATGTAATCAATGAAAAAGGTTTAACAGATAATACAGTTGTCCTTGGTGGTATGAATCTTCCACTTGCATTAACTACAGTATTGATGAAGGATAACATGGATAAGGAAATGCTTCCTCAGGCAGTACTTGGTGAAGCACATGAAGCATTAAAAGAATTTAAACTCGCATCAGATGATGACGAAGAAGATGACATTTAAGGAGGAAAATAAATATGTCAGTTTCATTTATTCGTATTGATGACCGTATGATTCATGGTCAGACTTGTACTCGCTGGGCTAGAGAATATCCTTGTGATGGTTTAGTAGCAGTTAATGATAAAGCAGCAGATAACAGCGTATTAAAGGCTGCTTATAAAGCTGCAAGTGGTAAAAAGACATTTGTCTGGACACTTGATGCTTTTGCTAAGAAATCTCAGAAGGTATTAGACTCTGATACTCAGTATTTCTTAATCACTAAGAACCCTGTTGATATGGCTACAATCCTAGTAGATCAGGGATTCAAGTGTGGTATTGATACAGTTATTGTTGGTCCTTGTAATGACCGTGAAGGCGCTGTAAAGCTTGGTAATAACCAGTCTATTACTCAGGAAGAAGCAGATGCATTCGAAAGAATTTCTAAAGCAGGTTATAAAATCAAATTTGCCTTATTACCAGATGTTTCAATCGGTACATGGGATGACTTCAAAGGTAAATTCGGTTATTAACAAATATTATATTTAAGGGAGAAAGAAATTATGGAAATTAGTTGGTTTCAAGCTGCCCTACTTGGTTTATTTGCTTGTTTATCAAGTATGCCAGGTTTAGGTGGTACTTCTATTGGTAACTACACATTAGGTAGACCTTTAGTTGGTGGTTTAGTTTGTGGTATTATCTTAGGCGATTTAAAGACAGGTATTCTTGTTGGTATCGCTATGCAGTTAGTTTATATCGCATTAGTTACTCCTGGTGGAACAGTATCTGCAGACGTTCGTGCTGTCAGCTACATTGGTATTCCACTTGCAATGATTGCGATTCATTCTTATGGTTTAGATCCTTCTTCAGTTAAAGCTCAGGGTCTTGCTACTTCATTTGGTACAATGGTTGGTACATTAGGTACAGTATTATTCTATGGAACAGCGACTATCAACTTAGCATGGCAGCATATTGGCTGGACTGCAGTTGAAAAAGGTGATTTCAAGAAATTATATACAGTTGACTGGGTACTTCCTTGGATTTCACATATCATTTGTTCATTCATTCCAACATTAATCATGTGTAAAATGGGTGCACCAATGGTTGAATTAATCAAGAACTACTTACCAATGGATGGTCTTGCTATGAAGACTTTATTCACTGTTGGTTCATTATTACCATGTGTCGGAATTGCTATCTTATTAAAACAGATTGTTACTAAAGCAGTAGATTTCATCCCATTCTTCTTTGGCTTCACATTAGCTGCTTCACTTGGCATTAACTTAGTATCTGCAACATTAATTGCTGCATTATTCGCTTTAATCAATTACAAGATCAAAATGCTTTCTTTATCAAAAACAGCTGTTGTTGCTGCAGATGATTTAGATGATGATGACGAGGAGGATATCTAAAATGGAAAAGAAGATTTCAAAGAAAACTCTATCAAAATCATTCCATCATTGGTATTATGGTAACCTTACATGTTTCTCACAGGAACATATGCAGACTTTTGGTTATTTAACATCAATGTTACCAATTATCGAAGAGTTATATGACAAAAAAGAAGATCAGGCAAAAGCTTTAAAAACATATACAGCTTTCTTTAACACTGAACCTCAGTTAGGTACTGTTATCGTTGGTGTAACTGCTGGTCTTGAAGAAGCACGTGCAAACGGTGCTGATGACGTAGATGATGAAACAATCAATGGTTTACGTGCTGGTTTAATGGGTCCAATCGCTGGTATTGGTGACTCATTAGTTGTAGGTACTGTTATTCCTATCTTATTAGGTATCGCTTTAGGTATGAGTACTGGAGGTTCTCCTCTTGGTGCTATCTTCTATATCATCGTATGGAACTTATTCGCATACTTTGGTATGAAATTCTTATATTTCAAAGGTTATGAACTTGGTGGTAAAGCCGTAGACTTCTTAGTAGGTCCTCAGGGTGAAGCACTAAGAGAATCTATCACAATGCTTGGTGGTATCGTTATTGGTGCTGTTGCAGCTACTTGGGTAAGTATCAAAACTTCATTCACAATGACTGCAGCTGGTGCAACTAAACCTTTCTTAGAATTACAGAAAACATTAGATGGTGTTTATCCTGGATTCTTAACAGCAGTATTCGTTATTCTTTGCTGGTATCTATTAGCTAAGAAGAAAATGTCTCCTATCAAAGTAATGTTATTACTTGTAGTTGTTGCTTTCGTAGGTGTTGTTATCGGATTCTTCAACCCTGGATTAAAATACTAATATAAAGGAGCGTTCTATCATGAATAAAGAGCTTAAATCACATTATGTAGAAGAAGTAAAATATCAAACTAAGATGCTTAACAACCTAAAGAGATGGCTAAAGTGTTCAATCATTTTTTCCTCATTATTCCTTGCGTTCATTTTATTTGGACCTACATCTCTTATAACAAGAATCGTAGGTATTGTTGGTATGGTGCTTTGTGTAATCATATCTGTGATTATTGGGCTTGGAATTAGAAATGGTAGAAACAACGTCAATAAGATATTAGATTTAATTCAATAATCCTATCAACTTATAAATTTAGTTCTATGAGCATCACTGATTGTGATGCTCATTTTTTTGGAGGTAACAATATGTATCAATGTATATTAAGTGATATTGATGGCACATTACTTACAGATGACCATCATATGAGTCCTAAAACAAGAGACGCTATTAAATCTTTAGATATTCCTTTCTTACCTGTCTCTGCAAGAAGTCCAGAAGGTATCTATCCAATACTGAAAGAAAATGATATTGTTTGTCCAATGATCTGTTTTAGTGGAGGACTCATCTTAGATGAAAAGGGACAGGTATTATATGAAAATGGGATGAACTATAAACAGACAGAAGAAGTCATTACTTTTATTAAAGAAAAGAAGTTTGATTGTACTATTAATATTTATGCATTACATGATTGGTTGGTAGAGGATAAAGAAGATCCTCGTGTATTAAGAGAAGAACGTATAGTAAAAGCAGAAGCACAGAAAGGTACACTTTCTTCTTTAGATCCTTCTAGAAAAATACATAAGCTATTATGTATGTGTAATCCTCTTTATACAAAAGAGATAGAAAGAAGCTTAAAAGAAAGATTTCCTCATTGTTCTATTGCCTGTTCTTCAGACATCTTAATAGAAATCATGAATGAAGGAGTCACTAAAGCAGATGCCATTAATCATCTATGTGACTATTATTCTATTAATAAACAGGATATTGTCGCTTTTGGTGATAACTATAATGATAAAGAGATGTTAGAGAGTGTAGGAATGGGTATTGCGATGGGAAATGCACCTGATGATATTAAAAATATCGCAAATGACGTAACAAGTACCAATAATCAAGATGGCATTTTCAATGCCTTACAAAAATTAAATATTATATAGAAGAAATCTCCGAATAGTTGTAGTATAATGTAAGCAATTACGGAGGAATAAAATATGAAAAGATTATTGAATTGTACAACAAGTGAAATGCTTGCAATGAATGGAGAAGAATTAAAACAGTCTATTCTTGCATGTGAAGGAAGAACTGTCATGACTGAAACAGTAGTGGCTATTCCACCATTATTAGGAGATTTAACTAATGCGGAACTCGCTGTTTCTTTTGGTAGTGATATGGTTCTTTTAAACGTATTTGATTGCAATAATCCAGTGATCAATGGTTTGCCAGAATGTGATGAACCAGTTAAGAAGTTACAGGAATTAATTGGTAGACCAGTAGGGTGCAACCTTGAACCAGTAGACTTAGATGCTGATATGCTTGAAGAAAGACAGACAATTGCATCTGGTAGACAGGCAACTGCTGAAACATTTAAGAAAGCACAGGAATTAGGATTCAACTTCATCTGTTTAACAGGTAACCCAGGTGTTGGTGTATCTAATCATTCAATTGCAGCTGCAATTAAGGAAGCTAAGAAATATTTCAAGGGCTTAATTATTGCTGGTAAGATGCATGGCGCTGGTGTTAATGAACCAGTAGTAGATTTAGAATCTATTAAGGAATTCATTGATGCAGGTGCTGATGTTATCTTAATGCCAGCTGTAAATACTGTTCCAGGATTATCTGAAGCAACAGTTACTAAAGCATGTGAATATATTCATGCACATAACGCTTTAGCATTATCTGCAATCGGTACAAGCCAGGAAGGTGCAGATACTGAAACAGTCAGAGAAATCGCGATTGTGAATAAAAGATGTGGTGTAGACATTCAGCATATCGGTGATGCTGGATGGTGTGGTATGGCTTTACCTGAAAATATCATGACGTTAAGCGTTGCCATTAGAGGAAAAAGATGGACATATCATAAAATTGCTTCATCTGTAAACAGATAATTAGTAAGAATAGTATTTTTGATTGTATATAAATATTTAATTGTGCTATAATTCGTCGTAGGAGGATGATAATTAATGGATAAATTAACAATTAGAGATATTGATGTCGCAGGCAAGACAGTTCTTGTACGTGTAGATTTCAATGTACCAAGAGACAAAGACACAGGAGAAATTACAGACGATAACAGAGTTGTTGCTGCATTACCAACAATCAACTACTTATTAGATCACAACCCAAAGGCTGTTGTACTTTTCTCTCACTTAGGAAAGATCAAGAAGGAAGAAGACAAAGCTAAGAACGATATGGCTGTTGTTGCTCCTAAACTTGCTGAATTATTAGGAAGAGATGTTAAGTTCGTAAACGCTACTCGCGGTGCTGAACTTGAAGAAGCAGTAAAGAACGCTGAAAACGGACAGGTTATCTTAGTTCAGAACACTCGTTATGAAGCTGGTGAAACTAAGAACGATCCTGAATTAGGTGCTTACTGGGCATCACTTGGTGATGTATTCGTAGAAGATGCATTCGGTTCAGTTCATAGAGCTCATGCTTCAACTGTAGGAATCGCTGCTCACTTACCAGCAGTTGCAGGTTTCTTAGTAGAAAAGGAAATCGCTTATATTGGTAAGGCTGTATCTGATCCAGAAAGACCTTTAGTAGCTATCTTAGGTGGTTCTAAAGTATCTTCTAAGATTGGTGTAATTGAAAACTTATTAAACATTGCTGATAAGATCATTATCGGTGGTGGTATGTGCTATACTTTCGCTAAAGCTCAGGGACATACAGTTGGTTCTTCATTAGTTGAAGAAGATAAGGTAGACTTAGCTAAGTCATTCATCGAAAAGGGTGGAGATAAGTTAATCCTTCCAATCGACTCTGTAGTAAGCAGTAAGTTCGGTGAAGATGGTGATATCAAGGTTGTTGGTGAAGATGTACCAGAAGGATACATGGGTCTTGATATTGGTCCTAAGACTGTTGAATTATTTGCTAAAGAACTTGAAGGTGCTAAGACAGTTATCTGGAATGGCCCTATGGGTGTATTCGAAATGCCTAAGTTCGCAGAAGGTACTAAAGCTGTATGTAGCATGTTAGCTAACCTTAAGGGTGCTAACACTATCATCGGTGGTGGTGACTCTGCAGCTGCTGTTAAGCAGTTAGGATTCGCTGATAAGGTATCTCATATTTCTACTGGTGGAGGAGCATCATTAGAATATATGGAAGGTAAAGTATTACCAGGTATCGCTGCTATCAACGATAAATAATTTTTCGAGGAGATATAATTTAAAATGAGAAAACCAATTATTGTAGGAAACTGGAAAATGAACCATGGCATCGCAGAAACAAAGGAATTTGTTGCTGCTGTTGATGGTAAAGTAACTGATAAAGCTGATTGGGGTATCGCTACTCCTTTCTTAGATTTAGCAACTGCTAAAGAAGGCGCAAAGAACTTAATCGTTGCTGCTGAAAACTGCCATTTCAAAGACAGTGGTGCTTATACTGGTGAAGTAAGCGTTGGAATGTTAAAAGAAATCGGTGTTGAATGGGTTATCTTAGGACATTCTGAAAGAAGACAGTACTTCGGTGAAACTGATGAAACTGTTAACTTAAAGATGCTTCAGGTATTAAACAACGGTATGACTCCAATCGTTTGTGTTGGTGAATCTTTAGAAGAATATGAAGCTGGAAAGACTCATGATGTAGTTAAGACTCAGGTTGTTGCTGCATTCAAGGATGTTACAGCTGAAGCTGCTGAAAGAGTAGTTATCGCTTATGAACCAATCTGGGCTATCGGAACTGGTAAGACTGCAACTAATGAAATCGCAGAAGACGTTTGTGGTTACATTAGAGGTGTAGTTGCTGAACTTTATGGTCAGGACGTTGCTGAAAAAGTAAGAATTCAGTACGGAGGATCTGTAAAGCCTGCTACATTAAAAGCTTTACTTGAACAGCCTAACATCGATGGTGCTTTAGTTGGTGGAGCATCATTACAGGTTGAATCATACGTAGCTATGATTGAAGCTTTAAACGACTAATTATTTAAGAGATGATTCCTTTGGAATCATCTTTTTTTGTGTATGAAATACAAATGAGTGGTATACTATAACTAACTCATTGAAAGGAGCATGATTATGGCAGAAACAATGAAAGAACGTAAAGATATGGATCCACAATATATGTGGGATCTCTCAACACTTTTTAAAAACGATGAAGAATGGAATAACGCATTACCTGAACTTGATGAAATGATTAAGAAATTACCTGAATACCAGGGTAAACTCAATAATGCGAAAACAATCAGAGAATTCTTTGATTTTGATACACATCTAGGTAGAAAGTTATCTGATTTCTATTGTTATGCATCACTTAGAAATTGTGAAGATACAAGAGATAGTGACGCACAGGCAATGGAAGCAAAAGCGTATCAGGTCTATACAGCTTATGCAACTGCAATCAGCTTTGCTGAACCAGAAATCCTATCACTTGATGAAGAAGTTTTAGAATCAATTGTACATTCAGATGATTTAAAACCATATGCATTTAATATGCAGAAGTTATTAGATCAGAAGCCTCATGTATTAAGTGCAAAAGAAGAAGCACTTCTTGCCGCCTTTACAGAAACATTAGGGGCTCCTAGTAAGATTTCTGAAAGCTTACAGGATGCTGATATGACATTTGAATCAGTGACTGATTCAAATGGAGAAGTCCATGAACTTAATCAGTCTAACTATATTCTTTTACAGATGAGTGAAGACCGTACACTTAGATTAAATGCCTTTAAATCTTTCTATAAAGGATTCAAGCAGCATATTAATACTTTTGCTGCTACTTATAATGGCTGTATTAAAGAAGCAGTAGCAGAAGCACAGGTGAGACATTATGAGTCTTCACGTGCAATGAGCATGGCTTATGAACATGTACCTGGTGTAGTGTATGATAGTTTAGTAGATACAGTAAGAAAGTTCATGCCTGAAATGTATCGTTATGTACGTTTAAGAAAACAGATGCTTGGTTTAGATGAACTACACTATTATGATGTTTATACACCTCTAGTTGCAGGATCATCTAAGTCATATACTTATGAAGAAGCACAGCAGATGGTATTAGATGCAGTCACACCACTTGGTAAAGATTATGTCAATAGAGTAAAACAGGCTTATAAGGATAGATGGATTGATGTTTATCCTAATAATGGTAAACGTGGTGGTGCTTTCTCTAGTGGTACTTA
The DNA here is from genome assembly GCF_014306455.1 of Catenibacterium faecis. NCBI lineage: Bacteria > Bacillati > Bacillota > Erysipelotrichia > Erysipelotrichales > Coprobacillaceae > Catenibacterium > Catenibacterium faecis. The sequence continues at coordinate 13,914 of NZ_JACRWG010000033.1, read as the reverse complement.
TGACTCTAATCCATACATCCTCACAAGCTTTACAGGCACATTAGATAGTGTTAGTACAATTGCCCATGAAATGGGTCATTCACAGCATACATGGCTTTCTAACCATACACAGACACCACAAAATGCAGACTATACACTCTTTGTGGCTGAAGTGGCTTCTACAGTCAATGAAAACTTACTTGTAGAACAGTTATTACAGAAGACAACTGAACCTAAAGAACGTTTAGCTTTATTAAACCATTATCTAGAAGGTTTCAAGGGAACAGTTTATCGTCAGACAATGTTTGCAGAATTTGAAAGAGATGCACATGCCATGGCAGAAAGAGGAGAAGCCATCACTGCAGCAAGCATGAATACATTATATAAGAACTTGATCAAAGATTATTTTGGTGAAGATCTAGTCATTGATGATGAAGTACAGTATGAATGGGCTAGAATTCCTCATTTCTATAGACCATTCTATGTATATAAGTATGCAACAAGTTATTGTGCAGCAGTTGCGCTAAGTGAAGCAATTCTTAATAATGAAGATGGTGCAGTAAAGAAATACTTAGAATTCTTATCAATGGGTGGTAGTGCTTATCCATTAGATGAATTAAAGCATGCAGGTGTAGATTTTAGTACACCAGAACCTGTATCTAGAGCTTTAACTAAGTTCAGTCAGATTCTAGATGATGTAGAAGAAACATTAAAGAAATTATAAGAATGAGAGATTAGCATGAATTTAAAAACAAAAAAATAATTTTTTCAATTTTGTTAATTATGTTAGTTCTAGGATTAATAGGATTGTATTCTTACTATAATTTTTAATATGCCGTGAGCAAGAAGTCATAGGACAACCCGAAAGGGTTGTTTTATTTTATGGTATAAGTAAGATAAAGAAAGCATTTATTGACTGTATAAATACACATAATATAGAGAACTGTTAACATAAAAGTACTAGTTATTTTGTATAAGAATCTTATTATATGAAATGAAACATCTAGAAAACTTGTTATGGATAGACCTGAGAAGTAAAGACGATTATCGATTACATTTTGGTGATACACCTATCACAAGATTAATTAGAAAGATAGTGGGATTAGATAGACAAGCAGCTATGGCTGAATTCTCACGTTTCTTAGATGATCAGAGCTTGAATTCTAGACAGATTCACTTTGTAGAGTTATTAGTAGATTATATTGTGAAGAATGGTTTCATTGAAGACAAGAAGGTTTTGTTACAGGATCCTTTCAAGTCAATTGGTAGTATGAGTGCCTTGTTTAAGGATAAGATGAATATTGCAAGAGAGATATTAAAGACTGTAGATACGTTCAGCGAAAGATGTTAAAAGAAAACGTTCACAATTTTGAGAGTATTCTATCACTATAAAAAATAATTATAATTTAAATTTTTGATATAAACTAAGCAGAAAAACACCTAATCGGATATCCCTAAACTGCAAACGTTTACAGTAAATGCATTCTACAAATTGTGTAAATTTTCACAAAAGTATGCTTGTTTTTTCACAAGAAGTCATGTATAGTGAACTTACAAAATATGAATAAGAAATATTTTGGTCAATGGAGGATATAAAAATGGCTGATAAGAAAGTCGAAAAGAAAGTTGAAGAATGGACAGAAGAAAAGACTGATGCTTGCATTGATGAGTTAGTTAATAACGCATTAACAGCATTAGACGAATTCGAAGGTTTTGACCAGGAAACTGTTGACTACATCGTAGCAAAGATGTCAGTTGCTGGTCTTGATAAGCACGGTGTTCTTGCAGAAGCTGCAGTAAAAGAAACTGGCCGTGGTGTATTTGAAGACAAAGCTGTTAAGAACTTATTCGCTTGTGAATATGTTACTAACAACATGCGTCATACAAAGACTGTAGGTATTATTAATGAAGATCCACTTACTGGTATCACTGAAATCGCTGAACCAGTTGGTGTTGTTTGTGGTATCGTTCCAGTAACAAACCCAACTTCTACAGTTATCTTTAAGTCTTTAATCGCTATGAAGACTAGAAACCCAATTATCTTCTCATTCCACCCAGGTGCTCATGACTGTTCAGTTATGGCTGCTAAGGTAATGTTAGATGCTGCAGTAAAAGCTGGTGCTCCTAAGAACGTAATCCAGTGGTTACCAATGAAAACTATGTATGCAACTAGTGCATTAATGAATCATCCAGGTGTTGCTACTATCTTAGCTACTGGTGGTAACGCAATGGTTAAGGCTGCTTACTCTTGTGGTAAACCTGCTTTAGGTGTAGGTGCTGGTAACGTTCCTGCATACGTAGAAAAGTCTTGTAAAATCAAAATGGCAGCAAACGATATTTATTTATCAAAATCATTCGATAATGGTATGATTTGTGCATCTGAACAGGTTGTTGTTGTAGATCACGAAATCTATGATGAATTCAAGAAAGAACTTGGTCGTTATCATGTACATTTCTGTAATGCTGAAGAAAAGAAGAAACTTGAACAGTTCATGTTCGGTGCAACAGCATACAGTGAAAACGTAAATGAAGCTAGATTAAACAGCATTGTTCCAGGTAAGAACGCTACTTGGATCGCTGAACAGGCTGGTTTCAAAGTAGCTGATGATGTTCAGATCTTAGTTTGCGAAGTTAAGGAAATCGGTCCTAATGAACCAATGACTAGAGAAAAACTTTCTCCAGTATTAGGTATGATCAAAGCAAACTCTACAGAAGATGGTATTGAAAAGGCTGCTCAGACTGTTGAATTCAACGGTTTAGGACATTCAGCTGCAATCCATACTACTAATCATGAAATTTCTAAAGCATTCGGTAAGAGAATCAAAGCTATCCGTATTATTGAAAACGCTCCATCTACATTCGGTGGTATCGGTTCAGTATACAATGCATTCTTACCTTCATTAACACTTGGTTGTGGTTCTTATGGTCATAACTCAGTATCAAACAACGTAAGTGCTATTAACTTACTAAATATTAAGAGAATAGGGAGACGTAACAACAATATGCAATGGGTTAAACTTCCTCCAAAGATTTATTTCGAAAGAAATTCAATCAGATATCTTAGAGATATGAAGGAAATGAAGAAAGCAATGATCGTTACAGACAGAGGTATGTATGACCTTGGTTATGTAGGAAAGATCGAAGATGTTATCAAGAGAAGACGTAACAAAGTAGACGTTGACTTATTCATCGACGTTGAACCAGATCCATCTTTAGATATGACTCTTAAGGGTCTTGAAATCATGAAGAGCTTCCAGCCTGATACAATCATCGCTATCGGTGGTGGATCTTCAATGGATGCTGCTAAAGTTATGTGGTTAATGTATGAACATCCAGAAGTTAACTTCGATGACATCAAGCAGAAATTCATGGATATCAGAAAGAGAGCATTCAAGTTCCCAGAACTTGGTAAGAAAGCTAAGTTAGTATGTATCCCAACTACTTCAGGTACAGGTTCAGAAGTAACTCCATTCGCAGTTATCACTGATACTAAGGAAAACAAGAAATATCCATTAACTGACTACGCTTTAACTCCAACAATCGCTATTGTTGACCCTGAATTCGCTATGTCTATGCCACCAAAAATCGCTGCAGATACTGGTATCGACGTATTAACTCATGCTGTTGAAGCATATGTTTCAATCTTAGCTTCTGACTTCACTGATGGTTGGGCTAAACAGGCTGTTAAGTTAGTATTCGAAAACCTTGAAAAGTCAGTACTTGAAGGTGATCCTGATGCTAGAATTAAGATGCATAACGCTGCATCAATCGCAGGTATGGCATTCGCTAACGCATTCTTAGGAATGAACCACTCATTAGCTCATAAGATCGGTGGAGAATGGCATATTCCTCATGGACGTACTAACGGTATGTTATTACCACATGTAATCAGATACAATGGTACAGTTCCAACTAAGTTAAACATCTGGCCAAAGATCGAAGACTATAAGGCAGATAAGAAATATAGAGAATTAGCAGAATTAATCGGCTTACATCCAAAGACTGATGCAGAAGGTGTTGAAATGTTCGCACAGGCTGTTGAAAAATTATGGGTAAAAGTTGGTGGTGCTGTAAACGTTAAGTCACAGAACATCAGCAAAGCTGATTGGGAAGAATCAGTACATAGAATCGCTATGAACGCATACGAAGACCAGTGTACTCCTGCTAACCCAAGAATGCCTATGGTTAAAGATATGGAAGCTATCCTAGAAACAATCTACGATTACGAATCTCCATTCGCTAAGAAATAATTCTTAAAACCACTAAGAGGAAAGCCTTACGGCTCTCCTCTTTTTTGTGTTAAATTATGTTAAATAAAAACGGTTGTTGACTCATTATAATAAAATGACTAAAATGGTCTGTCGGAGGACACTGTCATGAAACATAAACGTTATCTATTCTTATTAGTTGCAGCTGTCGCTTTCATTATTCAATTAATCGATATCATTTCTTATACAATCAAGTTTTCTATTACACAGACATTTGTGCTTGTTATTATACAGATGATTGGTTTAGTAGGTTATGCTTATGACGCAAGAAATGTAGTAAAGAATAAAAGAAGAATGTTCTATATACTTCATAGCATCGCATTCATCATCTACCTTATAAATCTTACTTATCAATTGTTCCTTAACCCGGCATTAAGACATGTTAAAGTTGTAAGTAGTGTGAATATCAGTCCATTAAAGACAATACTTCTTTATTACACAGCTTATGAAAGACATACATTACCTATTAAGAATATCATTCTGAATATGATTGGGAACGTCATGTTGTTCATGCCTTTTGGTTATTTTGTATATGTCTTGTTTAAATCAATGCGTTCATTTCTACCTTATTTCCTCTTTTTCTTATTCATGATTATAGGAGTAGAATGTATTCAGTATATAGGAAAGGTTGGTTCAGCAGATATAGATGATATCATTCTGAATATGAGCGGCGTACTGATTCTATATATTGTATTGAAAATCCCATTCATTAAAAAATTATTTTAAAGTCAAAAAATCACAAGTATTACACATCTTTTCTGTTACAATAATTGTATAAGAAAGAGGTGAATCTTGTGCTTTTTATTTTTCTACTATTGTTGTTCTTATATTTGTTCCTAACAAGATACTACATCACTGAAGATGTGATTGTAAAAGAAGTCCTTGAAGATAAGATCATATTTGAATCAGAACTTGGTAAAGAAATTGTACTCAAAGTAACAAAACCTCATGAATATCTAGAAGGACAAAAGGGACAAGTCTCATTCCATGGAGAAAGAATTGTATCATTTCAAAAAGCAGCCTAGAAGGGCTGCTTTTAGTTTAGATGACGTTAAAATGTTTTAAGGCATTATAGATGCCATCATCTTCAATATCAGTTGTAATATACGTTACATAATCAAATAGAACAGGATTAGAATTACCCATAGCTACTGATTCCTTAGTATAAGTCAACATTGGTAGATCATTGGTAGAATCACCAATGGAAATACAATCATCAATAGAAGCACCAATGAGATCAATAAATGTCTGAATACCTGTTGCTTTAGAACATGCTTTAGGAACTACTTCAATGAAGTCTTCAGCACGCTGGATATATTCTAAATCATCTTTAAATGCATCCTTAAATGCTTCAATATCATCTTTTGGTGTATACCATGCAGTGAACTTATCAAAATTAGGTTCATCATCTTTATGATATACAGGAACATTTACTTTAATATCACTATAATGTTCTTTGATTTCCTGAACTGTCTTTGACTTGATTGTTTCAGGGAAATAAATAGATTCAGGACCTTCTAATACGGCATCAATATCTAATTCAATAGCTTTATTCACAATTCCTTTCTTTAATTCTGAAGGAAGTTTAGCATGATAGATTTCTTTACCATGATAGTAGATATTAGTCCCACAACCACAGATATAACCATCTAATCCTAATTCTTTAATTACATCTTCTATAATACAAATAGTACGTCCTGTATTCACCATCAGGATATGTCCATTATCCTGAGCTAGTTTAATTGCTTTCTTTGTGCTTTCAGGAACAGTAAAGTCTGTTTCTGTAGATAAAGTACCATCGATATCAAAAAATATAACTTTTCTACTCATAAATATTCTCCTCGTTTTATAAACTAAACCACAAATAATTACATATGTCAACTCCCTCTCAATTCTTGAAAATGCCACATGTTAGCGCATTAATTTACTATCAAGCGACATTGAATAGAAACCTAATATGTGATAAGATTAAATAAGATTCAGAAAGGATTGAGAATATGTATAAGATTGTAAAAAAAGAAGTACTTAATGACGTTGTACAGTTAATGGAAGTACATGCGCCAATGGTTGCAAGAAAATGTGAACCAGGTCAGTTTATTATTTTACGTGTAGGAGAAGATGGAGAAAGAATCCCTCTTACAATTGCTGATTATGATAGAGAAAAGGAAACAATCACAATAATTTATCAGATTGTAGGTTACTCTACTAAACAGCTTGCTAAGTTAGAAGAAGGAGACTATATCACTGACTTCGTAGGTCCTCTTGGTGTCCCTACTCATCTTGAAAAGAAGGATCACGTGATCGGTGTAGCTGGTGGTGTGGGTAGTGCACCATTATTCCCACAGTTAAGAAAATTAGCTGAACTTGGTACTAAGGTTGATGTAATCATTGGTGGACGTGAAGAACAGTATGTATTATGGGCAGATCGTTTTAAAGAATTCTGTGATAATGTATATATCGCAACAAATGATGGTTCTGTAGGTACAAAAGGTTTTGTTACTGATGTATTAACTGATTTACTTGATAAGGGTGAAAAGTATGATGAAGTTATTGCAATTGGACCAGTTGTAATGATGAAGGCAGTTGTTGGAGTAACTAAGCCTAGAGATATTAAGACAATGGTTTCACTTAACCCAATCATGATTGATGGTACTGGTATGTGTGGATGCTGCCGTGTAACTGTTGATGGTAAGATCAAGTTCGCCTGCGTTGATGGACCAGACTTTGATGGTTTAAATGTTGACTTTGATGAATTAATGGCAAGACAGAGAATGTTCAAGGAAGAAGAACATCTTGTTGACAGCAATGCAGACCGTATGTGTAACTTAATGAAGGGGGTTAAATAATATGCCTAATATGTCAAATAAAAAGGTAGAAATGCCTTCTCAGGAACCTGAAATTCGTGCAACTAACTTTAAAGAAGTTGCTTTAGGATATACAAAAGAAATGGCTCAGGAAGAAGCAGCTCGTTGCTTAAACTGTAAAAAGCCTCGCTGTGTGGATGGATGTCCAGTAAATGTACCTATCCCTCATTTTATTCAGGAAGTAGTGAATGGTGATTTTGAAAAAGCTTATGAAATCATCACTACAGAAAATGCTTTACCTGCAATCTGTGGTCGTGTATGTCCACAGGAAAACCAGTGTGAAGGTAAATGTATTAGAGGTATCAAGGGTGAATCAGTTGCCATTGGTAGACTTGAAAGATTCGTTGCTGATTATCACAGAGATCATGGTAAACCAACTGAAACTAAGATTGAAAAGAACGGTAAGAAAGTGGCTATTGTAGGTTCAGGACCTTCAGGTATCTCATGTGCAGGCGAACTTGCTAAACGTGGTTATGATGTAACAGTATTTGAAGCATTACATAAAACTGGTGGTGTATTATCTTATGGTATTCCAGAATTCCGTTTACCAAAAGATTTAGTACAGGCTGAAATTGATGGCGTTGCAGATTTAGGTGTTAAGTTTGAAACAAACGTTGTAGTAGGTCGTTCTATCACAATTGATGAATTACAGGAAAGTGGCTATGATGCTGTATTCGTAGGTGCTGGTGCTGGTTTACCTCGTTTCCAGGGTATTCCAGGTGAAAACCTTGATGGTGTTTATGCTGCAAACGAATTCTTAACTCGTGTTAACTTAATGAAGGGTTATGAATTCCCTAAACATCCTACTCCAGTTAAAGTGGCTGATACAGTATGTGTTGTAGGTGCTGGTAACGTAGCTATGGATGCTGCAAGAACTGCTAAGAGACTTGGTGCTAAGAACGTATATATCGTATATCGTCGTAGTGATGCTGAAATTCCTGCACGTGCTGAAGAAGTACATCATGCTAAGGAAGAAGGTATTATCTTCAAGTTATTAACTAATCCAGTTGCTGTTCATGGTGACAATGGTTCAGTTAAAGCTCTTGAATGTGTAGAAATGGAATTAGGAGAACCAGATGCATCTGGTAGAAGAAGACCAATTGCAAAAGAAGGCACTAACTTTACTATTGATTGTGGAACAGTTGTTATCGCAATCGGTCAGTCTCCAAACCCATTAATTAGACAGACTACTCCTGGTCTTGATTGCCAGAAGTGGGGTGGTATCATCGTTGAAGAAGAAACTAACCATACATCTAAAGAAGGCGTATGGGCTGGTGGTGACGTTGTAACTGGTGCTGCTACTGTAATTCTTGCTATGGGTGCTGGTAAAAAAGCAGCTAAGGCTATTGATGAAAAATTAAGTGGTGAATAAATGTATTGTACACGATGTGGTAAAGAGTTAGAGGAAGATGCAAAGTTCTGTCCTAATTGTGGAGAACCTGTCAGATTAGAAAATAGAACAGACTACACAACTATGGAAGACTATGCTTCTAGTAATGGCTATACAAGTCCTTATTATGAAGAAGATCGTGCCTCTATTGGTTTATGTATTATTTCATTCCTATTCCCTTTTATGGGTGTTATCTTCTTCTTTATGAAAAGAAGAATGACACCTAATAAGGCAAAAGCATGTTTAATTACAGGAATCGTTAGCTTTATATTGAATATTATTGCAACTTATGCATTATTATTAAACACAGGAATCAGAATCTTTTGATTCCTGTGTTTTTCATACTTGTAAAGTAACAGTTTGATTTAGTAAAATAGAGGAATGGAGGTGTTACTCATGCCAAAAGGTATTTCAATTATGTCTCAATTATTAAGTATTGTAAATTATGGTGATGGTAAAGAAGTGAATGTTGATATAGCTAAGACTATATTACAGAATTATCATAAGATTCCAGAATTGACTATTTTTGATTTGGCTGATTTGTGTTATGTGTCGTCTTCATCTATTACAAGATTTGTGAGAACACTTGGGTATGATAGTTATAAACAATTTAAGAATGATATAGATAATACACTTACTATTGATGTAGATTATTCTAAACGTATCAACATGGCAACTGCTGAAGACTTAAAGCCCATTTATCAAAGATATACTGAAAATGTTATAGAGAATATACAATTCACTTTTGAACATATTGATTATCGTCAATTAAATAGAGTATGTGAAATGATCTATCAGGCGAAGGAAATTGCTTTATTTGGTTTAGAATATGCAAATTATGTAGGTATTCATTTCCAAAATAAGATGGCAAGTTTAAATCGTTTGATTCAATTAGGTGTTTCTGATGAAAAACAATTAGAACTTGCAAAAAATATTGCACCACATTCACTAGTATTCATCATCTCATTAGAAGGAAGTTTCTTTTATCGTAATACAGAGATTATTGATATATTGACAGAAAAAGAATGTAAGATTGTGGCTATATCTATGATTACAGTTGGCAAACTTATTAGTGCATGTGATGAAGTCATCTTATGCAATAAGACAAATAGTAATACTGAAGGACGTATTACTCTTATGTATACAATTGAGTTGATTATTATTTACTACTATATTAACTATTCACATATATAAAAAATTTCATAAACTGAAATTATGCTGGAGAATATGACATCTTCAGCATTTTTTTGACGAAAAAAATAAGTCACCCTTGTATTAAGATATCAGTGGGAGGAAAAAGAATATGAAAAACAAAGAATTTCCTAAAGACTTCTTATGGGGTGCTTCTACAAGTGCCTTTCAAGTAGAAGGCGGTTTTAATGAAGAAAGAGGTATTGCGAATAGCGACATGCGTCATATACCAGATGGTTTGGCAGACTATAAAACTGCCTCAGATCATTATCACCATGTCAAAGAAGATGTACAATTAATGAAAGAACTTGGTATGAAGGTATACCGCTTTTCATTCTTCTGGTCAAGAATTATGCCAGATGGTGAAAATGTGAATCAGAATGGCTTGAACTTCTACCATGAGTTGATTGATGAGCTTCTTGCAAATGGTATTCAGCCATTTCCTACACTTTATCATTTTGAAATGCCTTATGCATTGATTGAAAAGTATGGAGGATGGAAGAGTAGAAAATGTGTAGATGCATATGTAAAATATGCCAGAATCTGTTTTAAAGAATTTGGATCAAAGGTTAAAATGTGGGCAACTATTAATGAACAGATGTGTGCTACAGCACCAGATGATATGAATATGAATCTTGAAAAAGATCCACATTTAAGACAGAAGAATCTTTATCAGATGTCATATCATATGACATTAGCAGAAAAGATTGCGACAAGTTATTTTAAAGAAATGGTACCTGATGGAAAAATTGGTCATGTAGTTGCTATGCAGGTGATTTATCCAGCAACATCCGCACCAGAAGATGTGCTTGCTGCAAAGAATGCAGAGGATGAAGTGCAGTGGAGTTTCCTGGATTTATCTATTAAGGGACACTACTCTCATCACTTTACAAAATATTTGAAGGATAGAGATGTTTATCCAGAAATGAATGAAGAAGATCTCCATTATCTTAAAGAAAATCATCCAGATTTCATTGGTGTAAACTATTATGCAAGCTGCACAGTCAGAGCTAAATATCCAGAAGATGAATGTACAAGAATGCCACCATTTTATATCAGTGATCAGTTCTATGTTGTGAATAATGAAAAATTGAAACCAACAGAATGGATGCATTTTGGAATTGATCCAGATGGTCTATATATTGGAATTAGAAATCTCTATGACAGATATGAATTACCAATGATTATTACTGAAAATGGTATGGCTTATACAGATAAAATAGAAGAAGATGGTTCAATAAATGATATTTATCGTATTGATTATCTGACAAAACATATTAATCAGTGTTATAAGCTGATTGAAGAAGGTTATCCGCTTTTTGGATATTGTCCTTGGTCATTTTTAGATGTTGTTAGTTCACATGAAGGATTTAATAAGCGTTATGGTCTTGTCTATGTGGACCGTACAAATAGAGATGTAAAATCATGTGCACGTATTAAGAAGAACAGTTTTTACTGGTATAAGAATGTTATTAAGAATAATGGATTCAAAGGAGAATAAATATGAACAAGTTTATACAATTCATGGAACAAAAATTTATTCCAGTTGCAAATAAAATATCTAGAATTAAAGCATTGCAGGCAGTATCAGGAGGTTCTATGTCACTTCTAGGTGTTATCATGGTAGGAGCAATTTTTTCGGTTTTAACTTCTATCACATGGGCACCTTATCAGAATTTCTTAAAGGCAACACACTTATTGACTATCATTAATTTTGTACCTAATGTCACTACAGAGCTTATTGGCTTATTTATGGCATTCTCTATTGCATATAATGGGGCTAAGGTTTATGGCATTGAGAAGAATGCATTTAATACAGGAGTAATCTCTTTAGTGGCATTCATTCTATTAGCACCTATTACTGTACAACGACAGGGTATGGTATCAAATAATATGTTTAATGCGGCTTATTTTGGACCAAAAGCTGTTATTTCAGCAATTGTTGTTTCATTGATTGTCATTCAGATTATGAAGTTCTTTATGAATAAGAATATTACAATCAAGATGCCAGAAGGTGTTCCACCAATGGTCAGCAATTCATTCACTTCATTAATCCCAGCAGTTGTCATTGTATTAGTGTTTGGACTTGTAAAATATGGTTTCTCTGTCACTCATTTTAAGACATTTAATGATTTTATCTATACAATCATTCAGACACCATTACAGTCTCTAGTAGGAAGTTTCCCTGCATTTATCTTATTATTAGTTATTGCCCAATTATTATGGTTCTTCGGTATTCATGGATCACAGACAGTTTTACCAATTCTTATTCCAGTTTGGTTAGGCTATATGTCAGAAAACACAGCTTCACTTGCAGCAGGACATGGGATTGTCCATACTATTAACTTTGGCTTATGGGATTTAGCTTGTATTGGTGGTTGTGGTGCGACAATTGGTTTAGTTATTATGATGTTCTTTACAGCTAAGAGTGAAAGATATAAAGCATTTGGTAAAATTACTTTCCCTTGTGGAATTTTCAGTGTCAATGAACCACTTATCTTTGGTTTACCACTTATGTTGAATGTCATGACAATCATTCCATTTATTGTATGCCCAATCGTTGTATCATCTGTAGGTTACTTACTCATGAAACTTCATATCATTGCGCCTTATGTTGGTATTCTTGGTACAGGATCTCTTCCACCATTTATACATGGTATGGTAAATGGAAGCGTGAGTGCAGGTATCTATGAACTTGTTGCAGTTGTTCTATCATGTATTATCTGGTATCCATTCTTTAAGATGTTAGATAAACAGGCATTAGAAGAAGAAAATAGAATCAAGGAAGAAAAAGCAAATGATTAATATACTAGAATATTCAGATATTACATTCCCAGAAGATTTTTTATGGGGTGCTACTACTGCAGGACAACAGATTGAAGGTAACAATAATTCATTTTATGATGATAAGGAGATTGCACCTAAGTTTGCATACGGTGGTGTACCTTATCAAATGGCAGGACGTGCATGTAATAGCTATGAAATGTACAAAGAGGATATCGCATTACTCAAGAAGATGCATTTAAACTCATATCGTATGTCTTTGGAATGGTCACGTATTGAACCAGTAGAAGGTCAGTTTGATGAAAAAGAGATTGAACATTATAGAGATGTCTTGAAAGAATTAAAGAAGAATAACATTAAGGTATGTTTAACACTTCATCATAATTCACATCCTGTCTGGTTTCACCAGTTAGGTGCATTTAAAACTATGGATAATCTTGATTATTTCTTAAGATATGTTGAGAAGGTTGTTCCGGAGTTTGATGAGTATGTTGAATGCTGGCTCATTATCAATGAGATGAACATTGTCTTCGAATATACAATTGAAGAAAGTATCAATTTACTTCAGTATCATGCTAAGGCATATCATGTCATTAAGAAATATTCAAATAAGCCTGTCTCATCTCCAATGAACTATGCAGAAAAGAAACCTATGAGAGGTGTCACAGATAAGCCAGATCAGATCATGGCAGATTATATAGATTATATGGAAAATGAATTCTTCCTACATGCAATAAGAACAGGGGAGATCGTTGTACCATTCCATGATGCTGTTTATATGCCTGAATTAAAGGATACATGTGATTTCTGGGCAGTGAATGTTTATACAAGACAGCTGATTAATAGTAGAAAAGCAATGTTTAGATTTGATCGCTATGAAGCAAGCAGTATTCACAGTTTAGATGTTCCATATTTTAGTGATGATATTTGCCCCGAGGTTGTATTCCATTGTCTCAATAGATTAAAGGATAAACCAGTTCTCATTACTGAAAATGGTATTGCTTGCAAAAATGATAAATATCGTGTCATTTACATTGCGGCTGTATTACAAGCTGTCAAGCAGGCGATAGATAGTGGTGTGAAAGTATTAGGTTATCTTCATTGGTCATTATTAGATAACTGGGAATGGGGCACTTATACACCAACATTTGGATTAGCTTCAGTTAATCATGAAACTTATGAAAGAACACTTAAACCAAGTGGATATTTCTATGGTGAAATAGTAGAAAATAATGCCCTCACACTTGATATTATTAAAAAATACTATTCAAATAACATATAGGCACCTTTAAAATGATATGATGACCTCCCAGTAGACAGTGCAAATAATTAAAAGCACTGTTTGCTGAGGAGGTTTTCTTATGGGAAGAAAAAGTAAGTTTTCAAAAGAACAAAAAATTGAAATATGTAGAAGATACTTAGATGGCAGTGAATCAGT
>NZ_JACRWG010000032.1:0-30507 GCF_014306455.1 Catenibacterium faecis | reverse complement strand
CTAGAAAAGGAGTATGTATAATATAATTGATCAACCTAATCGGAATGATTGGTCAAGTGTATCGGAATTAATGATCAGGCTAAATCGGAATTATTGGTCAGCTACGCCAAAATAATCAATAGTAAAAAGAAATCAAGATAAAAACTATCTTGATCCATCTTTTTTGAGTTTTGGCTTTTTTGGTTCTTACATTCCCATTAGTGACATTGTTTCATGTGAATATAGTGTAGCACTAAGTGCTAATCGCATGATAACTTTTACAATACATTCATATTTTATCTCCTTTCTAGAAGATTATTAGATTCCCCTATCTCAATTATTTATATTACATATATTTTTTTTGCTAATTAACTATTTTTTCATAAACGCACCAAAATTATCATGAACGTATAAAAAATGATTTGTTAAGTTATATTGCAAAAAATAATATCTATTTGAATACCCACAAACCACAGGTTAGTGAAAAATAAATATCATAAAAACCGATTAAACGGTATTCATGAAGCTGAACCAGACACATATTTTTCCATCTGTTCTATAATTAGATCAGAAATCAGATGGAGATATAATTACATGTCAAACAAACTATTAAAGCCAAAGAAAGCTTCTCTATGTGAGTTCACTCAGAACTATTCTAATAACATCAATAACTGTATTGAATTATTCAAATCCATAGAATGGCCTGATGGATTCTCATATGATCATTGCGGATACCATAAGTATTAGCGAGTCAAGCGTGTAGAAAAGACCAAGACTTCATATGTTCTTGAATGCAGCTCATGCCATAAGCAGCAACTTATTCTTGGCATTTTATCTACAGACAAAGAAAGCAACTATCCCAGGTTCATCAAATTGAGACTCATCACAGATTATACTGGTCTGTCACTTAAGAAAAACATAGAAAAATGTTGTGTATTATCACATGATGCATTACTTAATACTGATGGCGAGAAAGGCTTTAATACACTAAATGAAGAAAAGGATCATAGACTACTCTGGTTAAAGATAATAATCGGTAATATTAAAAATATAATATTACTGGGATATATTATGGATAAAATCAAGGAATACCTACAAAGATCATTTCATATCAGTCATAGACAGATAGTCTATATCCTGAATATTTCTGCTTCGTATTTCTCTTAAATCGTCACCTGTTGATTATGGGTTTTCAAAACAAGAAATAATTTCAATAATAATTCTCTTAATCGCATTGTTTTTCTAGATTTTCATTGTTACTTTTTTCAATGACTTCAAGTGTTTTATTAATAACATCACTTCCAAGTTCTTTGAATAATTTTTTATCACCAATAATGTAAAATTCTTCTTTAGCTCTTGTTGCTGCAACATTCATAATATTCGGATTTTCTGAACCCATAGCCCAATTAGCAGCTCCTTTATTACTTTCATCACATCCTAATACCAAAAATACAATAGGAGCCTCTTTACCCTGGAAAGTATGAACAGTACCAATACTAATTGGTTTGTTATTACTATTTTTACTAGATATATTTTTTAACACATCTGCAAGTTCTTTTTTTAGTTCGTTTGCAACATGTCTAAACGGGGAAATAACAAAAATCTTATCATCTTCTTCAATAAGTTTTGGATTTTGATTTATTAGTTCCTGTATCTTATTTTTTAAAAACTCTCCTTGCTCTTTAACATATTTATCTGACGCTTTTCCTGAAATATCATACCAATCTACTTTACCGTCAACATCTTTACCTTGTACCATATTCCCTTCATAAGAAATTATATTTGATATTTCATACATCTGATTTCTGCATCTTCTATGCACCCAAAGAGGAATACCAATCCATTCACCTTTATCATCATAAAAACCATATTTACTGATATTATCAACTAAAGTCTGAGTAGATGCATTATCAGATAGATATTTATCTGATACATCATAGTGTTTTCCCAATATACCTAGAATTGAAGAATCTAAAGTAAGAACTGGTTTGATTTGTGCTGGATCACCTAATACCATAACCTGTTTACTCCTAGATATTGCACCTACACTTGCTTGTGGTAATGCTTGTCCAGCTTCGTCAATAAATAAATATCCTATAGTGTTTTCACCTAGATTTTTAAACATTGTGTTAATGCTTGCAAATGTAGAACTTATAACAGGTATGACCATATTAATCCAATTCCATGCTTCGTTAATAACTTCCTTGTTTTCAAGATACCTATTCTGCTTATTCCATATTATCTTTGCTGCATTTACACTCTTAATATTGTCATATAAAAACTGTTTTCTGACCTCTAATGCAGCAATAAAAAGCTTTGATTGCTTTTCTCTATAATTTCTATCAAACCATGGATTCATCAACTGAAGATTTTTATAATCTTGATTCATATCTAATGGTTTTGTTGGTTGAACTTTTAAATATGCCTCACTTGATTGAATATTATTTTCTAAATTTTTAATTTTTTCAAGAAACGCTGCTTCTGTTTTATTTTTTTCATTCTGTTTATCATTAATTAAAAACTCATATTCATTCTCTTTGCTTCTGATATGACTAAGTTCTTTTTTTAATTGTTCTCTATCTATATTTAGTTTGGAGATCTCATCATATAACTTATTATGCTCAGTGGAATATTTTTTCATTCTTTTATTATAAGCTTTTCTTCCCGGTAAAAAGAAAAGAGGTTTATTTAACTTTAAAATTTCAATGGCTTGTTGATTATGACTTAGTTCATCTTGAGTATTTTTGATTTTTTCCTCAACTATTTTTATATTGTCTACAAGTTGAGATTTTTTAATATCTGTTTCTTTCTTAAAATCTGTAAATTTATGCTTCTGTGTGTCTAATTCTTTCTCGATTTTTTTTATACTTCTGGAATAGTCATCCTTCACTTTAAGAAGTTGTTTTTTCTGTTCATCTAATTTTTTATATTCTTTATAAATTTTTTGTTTTTCATTTTTGCACTTAATAATCGAATCATATTCTTTTTTGAATTCATCATATACACTAGGATTAGATTTAAATTTTTCTTTATCTTCTAAATAACCTATTACATGTTTTAATGCAGTGAGAATGTGATCCATATTGGCTTTTTTTCCTCCCTCTAGAGAAAATAATCCCCAAAACTTCTTTTCTTCATTCAGTTCAGCTTCTAAATCTTCAATATTTTTGCCAGTCTCATCTTTTCTCCATTTTGTCGAAATGTTTGAATTTGAAATATCGAAAAAATAATCTGCATTTTTTAATTCTTTAATTAGGGTTTTATCTATTTCACTGCATAACGGCAATTCATTTACAATATTTTGAACTGCTGTGTTATTTGAACTTGCAACCACTATACCTTTATCAGCTATTGATTGAGGCATTCTACCTATTCCTGCTTTTCCATAATAGAATACTTTATCAGTAATTTTTTTTGATTTTAATTCTGTAATATCATATGCTTGCTCAACAATCAATTCTGCAAATATATCCCTTAAAAGAGTAGTTTTGCCTGTTCCAGGAGGACCGTTCACACTACGCATTTGGTCATCATCGTATCCAGTTGCCAAGTTTACAGCAACCTGTTGCATAAGAGAAAGTGAATATTCAAGATTACTTGGAAAACGTGTCACAGGATAATTAACAGGTTGCAAAATATTATAAAATACATCTGGATTAAATGTATCTTTATTCATTCTGCTATCAAGATTAATCCTATCCTTATATGTACCTAATAGGTATCTATTAAGGTTGTCTGATTTTATAGATTTCGCTTTTTCTAGATCAGCAATAAAAAACGAATGTAAATTCGTGGCATCGGACTTTAAATTGCTTGACACATTCATCCTGCACTTTTCACGATCTAATGAATATTTCTTAATTAATTTAGCAAAAGCATTATTAAAGAATTCCTTGTAGTTCTCATCTTCAGAACACTCAAATAATTCTCTAATATAAGTTTTATTTTCTTCTTCATACTCTAAAAACTCTTTTTCTTTAGGAACTTTTTTATTTTTTAGAATGTAATAGCTCTCTGTAAAGAAAGCCACGTTATCAGATAATTTGAGCTCCTTATCGAAATAAACTGCAAAAGAAAACTTATTTCCTAATTTTATGTCTTCATCTGATTCATCAAGTTTAAATTGTTTTCTCAAAAGCGAAATAACATTTTTAAATTGAAAAATGTTAAAGTACAATACAATACCACCGTCTTTATCAATGTTATTCTTCTTTAATATTTCATTCTTAAATAATGTATAATAGTCGTCTACATAAGAGTTTATTCTTTTTAGATGTTTATCATTTGAATTGATATCACCTTCAGATAAATGCTCTACCATTATCCAAGCTTCTAATATATTCTTTTTTTTATCCATGAATACTAACCTCCAATCTATCGCTAGTAAATAAATTATATCAAAATATTAAATGTCCATATACAATTAAATGTTATTTTATACATATTATAAAAAGGTTTCTTACACATGAAATTTAATTCAATGGTGAGAAACCACTTTAGATGACTTATGATTTGAATACACATAATCTACAAAATAATACTTTTAATCTTAGATTTGTTATTTTAGATGTTAATAAAAACAATCTTATTAAAGAGATTATAAGGATACTTATAGTGTGTAGATGTTCAAACTGCCTTTAAACATTTTTAATTTACAACCAAAAGAATCTCTTTATCATCAAAACAGATTTCTTCAGTATGGTTATAAATCTGAATCATATCTTCCATTTTATCAACAAAAACATGTGTACCTGAATTACTTAATGATGCAAATTGATGAACAGCATCCATCTTCATTTCTTTTGCAGTTTTCTCTAACTGGCTCCCACCCTCTTGAAGCAATTCATCTACAGGTCCTTCGCTAATAAATGGGATGCTACCAATCATTTTACCAACTGCTTTTCCTGCCATACCTAAACCATTTACGACATTAAATTCAACAGAATTATCTCCAAGCTTTTCAATATAGAATGAACTTTCATTAAATAGATTTCTATACTTGCTTGATAAGTCAGTAATCTCATCTCTAATACCCGCAATATACTCCTCTTTATAATTACCACCAAGCATGATTTCCATCATAGATGCTAGAGAATATGTGTATAAAGAAAGTCTATAATACTTGAATTTTTTCTCTAAGTCAGATAAAGCTTCTTTGACTTGTGCTTGTCCAACTAATAATTTCTTTGAAGAAAGAAATTCAGTAATCTGTTTTTGATGTGATAGCATATGACTTCTCGCGGTTCTTTTTATATCCATAACCATCTTATGACTATTTGAAACATACATTTCATTATCCCAGTTGTACTTATAATTAGTAAGAAGTTCATTGACTGTTTCAAGATCACCTTCAATATCTGCCTCATCTTTGAATTCCATAAACGACAATATTTGTTTTTGTGTTTTCGCAATCTCTCCAAGTTCTTTCTCAATAGAATATAAAGCGACTGCCATCATCATAGTAGCAGGATCTATTGGAACTACAGCTTGAGATGTAGCAGAAAGAGGACCCGCTTCAGCTAATTTAGCCATTTTAGATTTTCCTGCCTGTGTCTTCATAGCACCCCAGGCAGTTCCATCCTTAGCCATTTTCAAGGTATCTCCCGTTGTTTGATTTGCGATTCTATATAATTTATCAGTTGAAAAAGTAGTAGTTGTCGTAACTGTATGCAGTGCAGGAATAAGTGAAGAAACACCTGCACCTAAAGATGATAGTTTCCCAATAGGTACACTTATAGTTTTCTTGTTTTCAAGAGATGATCTTGCATCTAATAGAAGTTCTTCTGTTACTTCAGATATACTTCCTGATTCTTCTCTTACTTTAATTTCGTCGTTATTTGTTTTTATAGTGTTTTCCATAATATTACCTCATCATTCTTCTATAACATTGCACTTGATGTGTTACTATTTAAATTTTAAATCATAAGTTGGTGGACTATCAATACTTATAATGCAAAAGCGATAATATTCTCTTTTTGAATATGCACCTTCACCAATAAGATAACCATTTTGTGTACAATGCGTAAACTTCTTGCATGATTTTTTCAACATTGTATAAAGGTGTTTAGAATTCTCATTTTTATACCAGATTGTACTGATTTCTGTTGGAAATAAAGCTTTATTCTCATAGATTCCTCCTATATCAATTATAATAGTTTCTTTATTGAATTCCTGATCTAGGAAAAATGTATTATCTAAGCAGAACTTGTTTTTCCTTTTTATAGGTATAGTACCACTTAAACATACAAGCCGTTGATTATTAATATGATTGCCTCTTAAATTAATACCAAAATGTGGTTCTTTTGTGATATCAGATATTTCTATCAAGCCATCCATACGACCACACTTGAAATACTGTATTTCATTATTCTGTTGAAAATCATTAAAAATAGAGATTAAATCTTCTTTTGTCGCAAACATCCTAAAGCTTCTTGTTGTCATAATATGATCACCTCTGATATTAATACATCATTCTTCTAAATTTTCAAAATATTTAATTACTTCATTATATTTCTTTCTTAATCCGTTTTTACCAAATCTATTTTTAATAACTTCTTTTGCCTTATTTAAATCATGATTGTTAAGATAAGTGGCTGCAATATATAAATATTGGTTATCACCCCAGATGATTCGTTTATCTTTATTTTCATAAAGTGATAAATAATCTTTCTCACTTATTATATCATTAAGCAGCGGTATTGCGTTCTTTTCAAAAAAATCCAACAGTTGATCTTTTTTGGTTGTCTGATTGTAAATTGATCTAACCATTTTGATGGAATGATATGACTTGCGTATATTTTAGTAGTACCATTCACTGAAGGAATATAAATCTGCATATGAGGATATATATGTGCTAATGCACCTGGATGATATGAAGGGTTTGAGAAGAATACTATTTCTACTTTTTGCAGTTACACCATCTAGTTTTCTAATACATGTAAGGCTATTGCTTTTTCTAAGAAATCCATTTTCTGCAAAATAGTAATCAAATTCAGATATAAGAGAAATAATGACTTGTTTAATGTATTTTTGTAACATACTATTTAATCCTCCCCTTCTATTAATATTAAGAAACACCTATCAGATACGATAGGTGCTTGTCTAATGTTGTATTATTATTTTTTTGAATCAATATACAATCCATATCCTAAAAACAAAATACCAATGATCATTGCTAGGATGGCTTCTATTGATAGAAATGGTCCTACATATTCTAATCCTTTTTTAAACAGAGAAGCATCTTTTGTAGCAATATTACTCATGAACATAGCAGCTGATATGTATTTTGCAGAAACTAGAATTGCGGATATCAGACAGAAAATAACACCAACACCTTTATTATTCATATTAGATCCTCACTTTCTTTGACAGCTTAATTATATCATAATGACAAATATATAAATATAAGAATAAGTTTTCTCATAAAAAATCCAGTTAATATTACAAGCATTTATGCACTTTGATATGCTTACAAATGATTTTCAAAAACTCTATATCAAATACAATAGTTTCTGAATCAGGTGCAGCTTGATATATAGCAAAATCACTTACATATGCTGTGAGTGGATCACAATTCATCTCTATATCGTGAACAATTTACTAGAAAATTTTAAAGCAACAATCCTAGTTCTTTGCATTCTCTTCTAGTTCCAAAATATACCTATCAAAATCGGACATAAATAATCTGTCCTGAATGATACGATATTTTTCAAATTCGGTTTCGGCTTTTGCTTTAGCAATCTCTGCAGTTATTTTACCTGCATCCTGAAGAACATCTCTATCATCAGCCATGAGGAATAGATCTAAACGTTTTGACCAATCTTCCATTGTCATTGGAATATGACGCTCTGCACGATCCTCTGCCAAATCAAGATAAGCAGATACAATACGTTCTAGAGAACGCATTTCCTTTTTACTCAAATAATTCTTCGCAATGGTCACATCACTTTTTAGAATCTTACCTTCTGGTGCAGCAGCCCAAGTAGTTAATCCCATATGGGGCTTTTCTGCATCTGCTCGTTCATAAATCAACTCTGCTGCTGTATGTCCATGAATTGCATAATGCATCTTATTCTGAACCTTTGCAAAGAACTGCTTTGTTGTTGCTGCTGTTCGATCGTAATCAAGAGATGTGGCATAGATGTCTGTTATCTTCTGATAGAATCTACGTTCAGATATACGAATTTCGCGAATCT
This sequence comes from Catenibacterium faecis, assembly GCF_014306455.1. Classification (NCBI taxonomy): domain Bacteria; kingdom Bacillati; phylum Bacillota; class Erysipelotrichia; order Erysipelotrichales; family Coprobacillaceae; genus Catenibacterium; species Catenibacterium faecis. The sequence continues at coordinate 22,333 of NZ_JACRWG010000032.1, read as the reverse complement.
GTTCAAGCAAACGGTCGAAATACTCTGCTGTAAGCACTGATCCACCGTTTTTTAGACGTTCATCATCCATGACCCAACCTTTGATTGTATAGTCCTTAACGATATCATTAGCCCATTTGCGAAACTGTACAGCTCTCTCGTTATTTACTTTGAATCCAACTGCAATAATCATTTGAAGATTATAGTGCTTTGTATTACGAGTGATTTTACGTGAACCTTCAGTTTGAACTATTAGAAAATTTCGAATAGTTGCGGACTCTTCTAATTCACTATCTGCATAAATCTTCTTAATATGAGCATTTATCGTTGGTAAACTAACGTCATATAATGTGGCCATCATCTTTTGTGTTAACCATATATTCTCATCTTCATAGCGCATTTCAATACTGTCCTGCTGATTACCTACAGAGGCAACATATGTTAAGTATTCTGCTGCACTAGAACGAATGGTTATTTTATCATTTTTCTTTTTCAAAATGATTCCTCCTTCTTTGGTGATTTAATTATATCATGCCGGTAAATACCATAATATAAAAATAAGTTTTCTAAACAGAAATATAATTAATATTCATCTACTATTATCTAAAATCAAACTCCTCAGATAGTATTTAATCTATTAGCGATGAATCATTTGATTCTTCAAAGTTAACTAATTCTTTTCATTATCGTTTAGTAAAGATAATAGCAATAGCACAATCATGAACGTACTTTGATATGCTTGCAAATAATTTTCAAAAACTCTATATCAAATACAATCGTTTCTAAATCAGGTACAGCTTGATATATAGCAAAATCATTTACATATGCTGTGAGTGGATCACAATTCATCTCTACATCGTAAATATCACTGAACTCAAAATGATAAATATCGCCATATTGTAGCTTCAACACTGCTGATTGATCATTACATTCTAAACTGATAAACTTGCTATCATGAAATGAAAATTCATCTAAACATTCATGACCTTCTAGTAATTTAATCGCGTTATAATAATCTGCATCAGTTCTTATTTTACTTTTTTCAACAATGTATTTATAGTATTCATAACTCTTCCTAACATTCTCTATTTCTTTAGGATAAGCACAGTGTGGATTTTCCTTCAATGCAAGATCATATTGTTTCATCGCTGGCTTATAATACTTATTCAACAATTCATAATTAGAACTTTTTGCTTGCATTTCCCATCCCATCAATGATAAGACTCTTGCATAGAACAAATGGTTCTTTTCCTCTGCATTTATAGCTGCATAATATGCTGACCATAAATGATACATTCCTTTGTCTTCTTGACGTATCCAGTAATCTTTTTTCTTTGAATACACTAGACATTCTCTTGCTATTTTATAGTCTTCTATAATTTTATCCCATAGATTATTCATGAAATCACCTCTAAATTAAATTTTTTGCTTTCTATTTATCCACAACAAATAACTTTGCAGGTAACCAGTGAAAAGATAGAACCGCCTTGCTGAATGAATAACTGCTATATTTTTGGAGAAAATGATACCATTGGTTCATAGATAAACTGACTTAGTATACAATACATAATTCCAAATGCAAACGCCATCACAATCCCCTATTTTACTATTGATACAGATCTTTCATTTTCTCCTGGACAGATATTCTGTGATGTGAACGCAGACAATGCAGACATTGTAACAGTCTGGAATATCTCTATCTGATTTCTAATCTAATTATAGAACAGATGGAAAATTCATGCATCCGATTCAGCTTCATGAGCGCCGATTAATCGGTGCTTATAAAATTTTATTTTCGCTAACCTATGGTTTGTGGAGCATTTAAGTACAATTTTAGTATTAAACAAGTAACATAAAAAAGATTATAAAAAGATTGTAAACTTCCCATATTCCGTAGTATATTGTTAGACGGTAGTTTTAAATGTTGGTTCAATATAGAATGAACTGTTTAAAAATAAGATTATAGGAAAGAGGATAGAATGATGAACATAGGATTTGATAATGAAAAATATTTGCAGATGCAGTCTGCTCATATTCGCGAACGCATTGCTCAGTTTGATAACAAGCTCTACCTAGAGTTTGGTGGAAAATTATTTGATGATTTCCATGCATCTCGTGTACTCCCAGGATTTCAGCCGGATTCTAAGATGCGTATGTTAATGCAACTTAGCGACCAGGCCGAGATTGTGATTGTTATCAGCGCAGAAGATATCGAAAAGAATAAAGTACGTGGAGATCTAGGCATCACTTATGATGTAGATGTCCTTCGTTTGATGTCTATTTTTGAATCACATGGTCTGTTTGTAGGAAGTGTCGTTATTACAAAGTACAGCGGACAGCAGAGCGCTTCCTTATTTAAAAATAAATTAGAGAAGCTTGGCATTAAGGTATATCTTCATTATCCAATTGAAGGATACCCTTCTAATATTCCACATATTGTTAGTGATGAAGGTTATGGAAAGAATGAGTTTATCCAAACATCTCGTCCACTCATTGTTGTTACTGCACCTGGACCTGGAAGTGGAAAAATGGCAGTCTGTCTTTCCCAGCTCTACCATGAGCATAAAAGAGGCATCTGCGCCGGCTATGCTAAATTCGAGACATTCCCAATTTGGAATATCCCAGTGAAACACCCAGTTAACCTTGCATACGAAGCTGCAACTGCAGACCTGAATGATGTAAATATGATTGATCCTTTCCACCTAGAAGCTTACGGAAAGACTACAGTCAACTATAACCGTGATGTAGAGATCTTCCCGGTACTTAATGCAATGTTCCAGCGTATTTATGGACAAAGCCCTTATAAGTCTCCTACAGACATGGGAGTTAACATGGCCGGAAATTGTATCTGTGATGATGCCGCATGTAGGGATGCTTCTTGTCAGGAAATCATCCGTCGCTACTACGATGCAAGAAGACGCGCTCTTGCTGGCAAATGTTCCGAGGAAGAAGTATATAAAATCGAGATGCTTATGAATCAGGCTAGTATTACAGTCCACGATCGTCCAGTTGTTGACGTTGCTCTTTCTCGTGCAAAAGAAACAAAAGCTCCTGCTGCTGCATTAGAGCTTGCAGATGGCCGTATGATCACAGGTAAGACTACAGACCTCCTTGGTCCTTGCGCAGCACTCCTTTTAAATGCACTCAAAGAGCTTGCTGGTATTCCACATAGTCAGCCGGTCATCTCGCCTGCAGCAATTGAACCAATCCAGACTCTAAAAACACAATATCTTGGAAGCAAAAACCCACGTTTGCATATGGACGAAGTGCTGATTGCATTGTCTGTTAGCGCCGCTTCTGATCCAAATGCTCAGAAAGCATTGGAACAGCTTCCTAATCTAAAAGGATGTCAGGCTCATACATCGGTTATGGTCAGCGATGTAGACAGAAAACTATTTATGAAGCTTTCTATCCAGGCAACTTTTGAAGCAAAATATGAAAATAATTCTGTGATTTTTCCTAAAAAAGTATATGGTTCTAAGTAATTTTCATCTTTTGAAGAAAGAAGCAAAAAGAGACTTATCGCAAAATGATAAGTCTCTTTTTTGATTTGCTTCTCATACCCAGTCAATCCGACTACCCTTCCCAGTCTTTTTCAAAATAAACTCTGTGTTGATCTGTTCTTTTTTGTTCACTGACTTGAGAAGTGATTCATATTATTTGTAAGATCTTTTTATGCCATTATATGTAAAAATAAGATCCTCACCACTAGAACTAAATTCAGTGATGAGGAGTCTTAGGTTTAATCAACAACCGTCTTATAATAAATTCCGAAATCTGCCAATGCATCAATAATCGGCATCATCTCTTTTCCAAGGTCTGTCAGTCCATAATCAACTCTTGGTGGATTCTCATGATAATCATTTCTATACACAAGGCCATCATCTATCATCTGCCTAAGACTATCAGTTAGTACTTTTTGAGAAATTCCATCTAAATCTCTTTGAAGTTCATTGAATCTCCATGGACGACTTTTTAAATTTCTTATGATCAATAACTTCCATTTACCACCAATTAAAGACACTGATGTTGCGACAGGACATTCTGGAAGTTCCTTTTTTGTCTTCATGTGCAGTCACCTCATTTCAAAAATATTATAGTGTATTCATTTTATTATGTACAGTTACAAAAAGGTGCGTACTTTTTTTAGAGTGTATAAATGATTATACTATACTCAAGCAACAAGGTTGCAAATAAAAATGGAGGTAATTCAAATGTCAAACTATACAAAAACCAATGTTGGTAAAGAAGGCCGCACAGAACTTCATGAAGCACTTTCTTTAACTGGTGCTGAAGTAAGTATTAATTCTCTTCCTGCTGGTGCAGGTGTTCCTTTCGTTCATTCTCACAAAAATAATGAAGAAATCTATGGAATTATTGCTGGAAAAGGAACTGCTATCATTGATGGAGATACTGTTGAAATTACTGCAGGTGACTGGTTAAAAATCAGCCCTGCAGCAAAGCGTCAATTCTTTGCTGCAAATGATTCGAGTATCACTTATATTTGCATTCAGGTGAAAGAAAACTCACTTGATGGATTCACAGTTAATGATGCAATCATTTATTAAGAATATTGCATAATTGTACGAAACCCTCCTAGCCCTGATGGCTTGGAGGGCTATTTTATTTGTCATCTTTTAAAATTAGTTGAACATCTCCTGTATATTCCTGATGTATATTTATATTCCATAACATCTAATCCTCTACCAACGTATTCTTACTCACCATGCACTTGGAATTGATATTGAAGCTTACTGCAACGATTAATTGAGGATTATAATGCTTGGTATCACAACCTTGCGTACTCCCTCAGTCCTCTATGGCTCTTCATCAATCAAGTCATGTTTTTTCGGAAAACTCGACAACTTAGTAATCTCTGCTTTCATCTTGTCAAGTAGATTATGTGCTGCATCCGGTGCCATTAGATCATTTGAAATATAATGTACTATCTCTTTTATCTGCTCTAATGCCTGCCTTGTTACCCTTACCTCATATTCGTTCATGCACTATATCTTCGACTTTAATTGACTAAAAGCCTCATCAACAGATACAGAATCGTTCTTTTTTGCCTGTGCAAGACCGGTCTGCATCATCATATCAAATTCAGCTTGTGTTATAGAATCTCTTGTAACAAGTTTATCCGGAATATCAAGTGAAAATGGTACTCCATCACGCATAATAACCTGTCTGTAAGTCATATCTATGAATACAGATACAGGAATTCCAAGTCTGTCAAGAATTGCCTCTGCTTGCTCTTTTATATTTGGTTGAATTCGCGCTGTTACATTTGCAGTTTTTGTTGCCATAGTATGCACCTCCTGTTTCCTATAGTGTACCACCATGTATTGCTTCTTACAACACAAATGCTTTTAATTACTGCCGTCGCTATTTGGCGGTATATTTCTCCATTAATCATGCGATATTTTCCTAAACTGTATTCTATGCTGTCGGATTCTGCCATCAATCTTTTTCCATCCAATTCAATTAGCTCTGTGCAATAGTCATCATAAAATCATCATCCGAATCAGCATTATCATCTGTATCTGCCTGCTGTTGTATGATAGATTTTGCACTTTTGTTAGCCTGCATAGCTGCCAGCATGCTGCCAACCATTCTTAATATACTCATTGATCGTACGAACCACCACATCATGCTTCTTCTTCCATTTTCTATGCATAGCTCTTTAAAATTGGATTTTGCTAAAATTACTGCAAAATTCAATATAAAATAGCAGTACTGATCATAGCGACCAATACTGCCATTATGCTTTATTTATTCAATTCTGCTACCATTCTTTTAAGGATTTCATCAACCTGACCGGCGCGTTGTCTGTGCTCGAAGGAGCCATTACTAAAATGATCTTCTCTTAGAATTGCAGTAAGCAATGCAGTACATAATTCATAATCTGCATTTGCCACACGCTGTAATTCCTCACTACAATTGATTGGTTTTGTTGTCATGTAATCCGCGTAGTTACCCTTAAGGTCACCCAAATCTTCAAGCAAACTATAATAAGTTCTTTCTCTTCCTGGATGATCAATGACAGCCTGAATTTTTTTAATTTTTTCTTTGTTTGTCATTGTTTCCTCTATATCGTTTTTTCAATACCATTTTAAAACAAGTAGGGATTTCTTTGTATAATACAGGTATTACTACAATCCAAGTTTCTTCTTCTCCTCTTTTGACTCTGTTACCAGATACCAAAATCTTCCAGCAGACACGGTCTCATCTTTCCATCTTCCATCTTTGAGCTGATACCAAAATTTAACCTTTACATCATCCTTTTTTTGACCAAATATTATTGTCGTACGATTCCGATAATTTTGTATAACCAATCTTTCATCTTTCACATCCACTAAACAATTTCTACTTTTAGCATCATTCCAGAACTTAATTGGTAAATCAAACACCACTTTTTTAACTCCAGGTAAATTGCTTTCTTTCACAGCTCTATTGGAAACATTAAACGTATAATATTGGTCCTTAAAATAGTTCCGACGCGAATTTACAAGAGACGAATAACTCACTTCTATTATTTCAGATGCTGCTATCATACAATATGTATCCTGACAAATGTCCACTTCATAATAATAGTCATTTACTCTACGTACAAGACTTTCATCAAAATAAATGATGCCCTGCTCAATAATTCGTCCATCTGATATTTTCACATCTGCAAACGCAATGGAATACTGCTTTGTATCATCATAGTATCTCACACGTTTTTCTGAAATATGTCCTAGTTTACAACCATCTGTCATGATAAAATGACCTCTCTTTCGTCTTATAGATATAAGTTTATTATAAAACAATCGATGAATAACTTGCAATACGGAAAAGAAGATGTGACTGTTTAAGGTGCCGTATAAATGTGTCACGAGGATTTTTTTTAGAAAGTCGAATAGTTTCACAGATTAGTAATTTTATACGCGTGGTGAGGTCATACGGCGTGTTAAACGATATGTTTTGAATTGTTCTGCTGATTGATGCCAATAGGATGGCTTTGTTCGTAAAAAATGGTGAATCTTATTCTAAAGAACTCATCGCAGAAAATCTAAATCAATTATCTTTACGATTAAAAGGTTGTTTGGAGCAGCTTAACGATTACAAGCTAGAAAGATAACATTACTGTATTTCTGTTTTACAAAATACAGTAAAACACCTTTTAATTTAACTATAGGAGCACTTCACACTTACTATTATGATATTTTCCCACAAAATAGTTTTAAAAGTAAAATAAAGGGCTTATTTAGGGACATCTTAACCTCATTTATTTAGTTTGTCATAGGCCTTTTTTACAATTTGAGCCATCAATATTCTTCTTTTGATTAAGAATTCAGGGTAAGATAACTGCTCGAAATTTTCTGGTAATGCATTTTGTTTGCAGGCAAGCTTATATCCTTCTTCGCCCAACTTATCTCTGTATCTACTAACATATTCTGTTGGAGGTGCATCAGAGATATCAATGTTTGTAGCATAATCTAAATATGTAAAGTTTGCTATCTGGTTTCTATCACGGTCATTGTTATATCCAATTTTCCCAAGATAATTCTTAGGAAAGATATGATGCTTATCTATCGAATTTTTATCTCCACTTGTGCCTAGTATAAAGTACTGTGATAAAGGCGCAGTGCTAAACAACATTGGTGTTCCAAGAACGTTGATAGCCGCAATATATCCATACCAAGCTGGTGAAGTTGCAGAAGAACTGTTCAGCTCAGATGGTAATGAATATTCGAAATAATCATCTGTAAATCTATTCGCAATAACTGAATCAAGATATACAACAAATTCATCAGCATTATGAACATCTCTCAAGTCAGCAAATTGTTTTTCAACTTGTGATTCTGTTGAACCAGTATAAAAACCTGTAATCGTAGACATAAATATCCACTTGCTAATTATCTTCTGCAGTTCTACAGAAGACACCTTATAATCATATTTTCCGATGAGGTATAAAACATAACTGAATACTACCGCATTTGAGGAAGCTACAAAACTTCCTTTTAAGTAACCAGCAGATGCAAATAAGTTCATAAAAGCATGCCAGTTATTTAAGTTAGTAACCATATCCAAAGACTCCTTAAATATCTTCAGATTTTCCTCACGAATATTTTGGGTAATCTCTCCAGTTTTAAGATTTTTACCACGAAGCAACATATATACATATCGCAAACGCGCTCTCCTAAATCCAACACCTACTGACATTCTTATAAGATGTGAAGGATCGACCTGCAGAATTTGGTTAAATGATGTACCATTTGCAGGTATTCTAGAATCAGCACAAAACTTATTGATTTTATCATGAACAGCATTATCATACACGGCAATGAGTGTCTCAATGAAGTTCTTTTCAGTAAGGTTCTGTCCACCTGAGTTTACTCGTACGAAAATGTCAGCAACATTCTCTTCGTTGGCCTTAGAATTAATTTTTAGTGTGGGTAACGAATAGATGCCAAGATTAAGCAAATCATTGATATTCTCCTCAATGCGATCTTCTTCGTCTTCTGTTAACTCTTCCTCATTATTCTTTGCGCGGCCTTCATTTACAATCTTAATATATGCTTTTCTAAACTTAGAAATATTGTGTTCTTCATCTGCTGCAAATACCTGACTGATTTCACTAATCCACTCTGGGTTTTTTTCAAAAGCTGGAGTCCATACAGCAAACTCACGAGTTAAGGGATTGAAGGAAATGCGAATTGCTCTTTCCTTATAATTTTTGTCCATGATAGTTACTCCGTACATTGCGGCTAACAATGCCGTTAATCGCTGTTGACCGTCAATAACCAAATCATTTGGACGCTTATATATTTTTTCGTTTTTACCGATATGAACTGTATTTTCATAATCATCTGGAGATGCCCAAAGCATAATGTAGCCGATTGGATACCCCTTCATCATAGAATCGAGCAGCTCACGAACCTTATTATCCTGCCATACAAAAGGGCGCTGCAAGTCGGGCAAACCGACACGTCCATTCTTAACATCAGACAATATATCTGCTACTTTGCTCGGTATATTATCAAATAATTCTTTTCCCATTGCTATACCTCCTACAAAAAAACGATTTGGATTACATTTTGCTAAGTCAATTTCACATCTTCTCCAGCACCCTTTTTAGGACATTATGGTAACAATCTCTTAAGATTGAACTTGTTTCCAATTTTAAATGGTATTCTAGATTGATGCTGAATTCTCTTAAAATAAAAAACAAATAAATTATATCATATGAGAAATAATCCGTCTATTTTCACTATATATTCAACTGCACAATTGATTCATTTTTTAGATGATATGTACTGAGACAGTTAGCATTCATGCCAAACTATATAACTCATAAAATCAACTACAATAATCATATTAAGATTATAATGTGTTCACGACTCTCTTAAGTGTACCTTTTAATTGAACTATCCGGAAATTTCGAATAGTTCAGTCTTTCTAAAGCTCATTGATTGTACAAACATTAATGTCATTCACAATTTCATGAACCCTATAAAAAAGGAACTCTAAGTTAAAAAACTCAGAATTCCTTCATCTCTTTATACTATTTATTTCTTAGTCAACAACACAATTGATTCAATATGTTGAGTAAATGGGAACATATCATAAGGATATACATCCTTAAAATCATATCCTAGTTTTCTAAATAACTTTAAATCTCTTACCTGTGTATGAGGATCACAAGAAACATAAACTATTTCTTGTGGCTTTAAAGAAACAGCTGCTTTAATAAATGTTTCAGTAGAACCACTTCTTGGTGGATCCATAATAATCACATCGACATCTACTTTCTGTTTTGCTGCTTCTACCATGAATTCAGTCGCATCCCCCTGAATAAACTTGATATTCTCAACCTTATTAAAAGTCTTATTCAGTTTTGCATCCTTCACAGCATCCTTATTAAGTTCTACCCCAATAACCTGTTTCGCATTCTTGCTCGCTATAAGACCTATTGTTCCAATACCACAATATGTATCCATGATTTTAGGATCCTTGACTGTAATAAGAGATAAAGCTTTACTATATAATGCTTCACATTGGTCATGGTTGATCTGATAGAAAGAACGTGGAGAAATCTTAAAAGTCATTCCACATAACTCATCTACAATAAACCCTTTTCCAAAAAGAACCTTTTCCTGTTCTCCTAACACAATACTTGTCTGCCTCTTATTTGTATTTAAGACAATACTCTTAATAGAAGGAAAAGCTTTTACAAGCTGATTACAGAAGTTCTTAGAACCTTTAAAGATAGCTTCATTAGATACAATGACAACTAATGTCTGATTTGTCTTGACTGCACGTCTAATAAGAATATGTCTAATTTCCCCTCTTCTTCTTTGTGGATCATAGATAGAAACTCTATACTTTCTAAATAATACAGCTATTTTACTAATAATTGCATCTGTTTCCTGATCATGAATAAGACATGATTTATAAGGGATAATACGATGAGAATTTTCTTCATATAAGCCATAGTTATATGTCTTATCAAAGGCAATAATTGTCTTATTACGATAGTAATAAGGATCTTCCATACCAGAGACGGGGTGTACATTAACCTTTAAATCCTTAAAGATCTTCTTACATTCTTCATTCTTATATTCTAAAGACTTAGCATATCCTTGATTAATAAACTGACAGCTTCCACATTTTTTCGCTATATCACATTTCATTATAATTCTCCTAGCCAGTTCTTTATGAAGTCATGGACTTCATAAAGTGTTTTGATTTCTAATTTTTCCTGTGGTGTATGAATATCAATACAGTTTGGTCCCATAGTCACAATATCCATATCTGGAAATATTCGACTCAAATAACCTGTTTCTAATCCACCATGAGTCGGTACTTCTTTAAGTTCTTTATCATATGCTTTTTTATAAGCTTCCTTGTAAGACTTACGTAACTGAGAATCAGGATCATAGCTCCAACCATAATATTCATCTGATGGTGTCACACTTAAGCCAAATAAAGAAGCCAATGTTTCTACTTCATTTACAAGTAGTTTAAGATTGATTTCATTCTCACTACGTAATAATAGAATAAGCTCTACAGCCTTTTCTGTTGTTTCCATAATCCCCAAATTCAAAGAAAGAACTGGAAAATGATTAAAGTAATAAGAATACTTTTCTACACCATATGGACATAACGCAAGAAAATGAATAAGTGCATCACTATCTAAGATTACATGACCACTCTGTTCTTCTTCTAATGTATAATCTAAAGGTTCTAATGGATAAAGAGCCTTCTGTTCTTCCATTCTTTCATGAATAAAAGCCTTCAATTCTTCTTTATTACTTGTAGATTGGAATGTAAATAAACCATCTCTACAGATAGCATTGGCCTTCTGTCCTGCATTAAGTGAAGAGAAACGAATATCAAAACCATTGTCTAAACATGCTTTTAGTACAAGTCCTGCAATCTTAATCGCATTCCCTCTACCATCTTTAATCGCATCACCAGAATGACCACCTAATAACCCTTTTACATAGAACTTATATCCCTGATCATGAGATTCTACAAATGTCGCATTCTTTCTAATAGTTAGCTGAACACCGCCTGCAGAAGAAACATTTGTTTCTCCTACTACATCACCATCTAAAGAAATCATCTTGCGAGCATGAATCCAATCTTTATCTACATGAGTAATACCATCCATAGTTGTTTCTTCCTGAACAGTAAATAAGCATTCTAAACGAGGATGCTTAAAGCTATTATCACTTAATAAAGCGAGCATGATAGCCACTGCCACACCATCATCTGCTCCTAAAGTTGTTTTTGTTGCATGTAAATAACCATCTTCTTCATAGATTTCTAAAGGATCAGTGAGGAAGTCATGGTTACTATCTGCATCTTTTTCAGCCACCATATCCATATGACCCTGTAGTAAAATAGGTGCATAATCTGCGTAACCAGGCGTAGCTTCCTTATAAATAATAATGTCCCCTATTTCATTTCTAGCATAATCAAGTTCATGATTTTGTGCAAATTCCTCTATATAATTGCCTAGTAATTCTTCATGTCCTGAAGGATGAGGAATACTACAAATAGTTTTAAAATAGTCTAATACATCTTTTGTCATAGTGAACTCCTTTATTTTGTAATAATATCTGTAATACCTGGATTCATAGATAATTCTATTCTTTGTACGTGAGGATGACTGCGATATCTTTTTCTCACCATCTGAGCTAAAATCTGTCCTTGATTATATCCATGGATAATTCTTAAAGTCAATGCATCAGGTTTCTTTAAAGCCGCATCTATCATCTTACGTGCTTCCTGCTGGGTATAGCCATGTATATCTATTTCTTTGATATATTGCATAAACTCCTCCTTGTGATATCTTTTAAATGATTGATTTCTTCTTGAGTGAGTATTCTATATGTACCACTTTCTAAATCACCTAACGAAATATCTCCATACATAATGCGATGAAGTGATGTAATCCTATTATTAAGAGAAAGGAACATCTTCTTTATTTCATGATAACGTCCTTCTTCTAAAGTGATGATACCATCATATTCACTTGTCATTTCTACTATTGCAGGTAAACACTTAACATCTCCATCAATAGTAATACCTTCTTTAAAAGGTGTAATATCCTTTAAAGGATTTAAACAAGTGAAGGCATATGATCTAGGTATATGAAATTCAGGAAGAGTGAGTCTTTTTCTTAATTTCAAATCATTAGTTAAAATGACTAGACCCGTTGTATCACGGTCTAATCGTCCTACGTAATGAAGGTTATCATCTGGAAGTAAAGTGATAAGACAGGGATCATGAGGATCCTTATTGGCACATACATAGCCTGATGGTTTATGAATGATATAGTATTTCAAGGGATGAGAATCAAGGATTCTAGAATCATAAATAACTGTTTCATCCGTTATGTCCATATCTTCATCAACTATTTCATTGTTGACTTGTATCAGTCCCTTTTTAATGGCCTTCTTTGCCTGTTTCTTACTTCCGCATTTATTTAATACAAATATGTCTATCAGTCTCATTAATGAGTATTCCTTCCACGAGAACAGTCATTTGAACGATTATCAGTACTATTGACTATTATCACCTTGACTTTATCTCCTCTTTTATATGAAGGATCTTGTTCTAAAATATCACGTAAAGCTGTTAATCTCTTATTGCCATCTACACACAAATAGCCACAACCTGTTTCTTTTACCTTAATAGGAAAAGAAAAGCCTATTCTAATAATAGAATGATAGAGATGATCTGTATATTCTGATGGAATAAAGTGAATATCACTTAATGGTAGTTCTTTAATACGCATAAAATATGCCTGCCACTCAAAATGTGATTAAATATACTCACATCGAGATAATGTAAGTTCTCACGAACATTACTTACTATGTCATCGTGTATGCTTTTGATTGACCGAAATCATATCTACTCACAAGTTCAAGTACACTCCATAGTCGTAAATTCCCGAAATAGCCTTCGGTACATACCTACGTTTGCGTTCATCTATGCAACTTCGTAAGTTGTGGCATCTCTCAGATTAAGTGCAGCATTGAAATCTCTGTCTTCGATATATCCACAGTCACATCTGAAAATTCTATCTGAAAGCTTTAAATCTTTCTTGATACTTTTACAGCAATGACATGTCTTGGATGATGGGAACCATCTATCTACTATTCGAAGTTCAATTCCAGTCTCCTTGCATTTAGCTAGAAGCTTTGTTTTAAATTCATAAAACTTCTGCGAAGCAACTGCCTTTGAAAGATGTCTGTTCTTCATCATTCCTGATACGTTTAGATCTTCAATCGTTATATAAGATGGCTTGGTTTTCACTATCTCTGCGATTGTCTTATTGATGTAATCAGTACGAATATTGTCTATTCTATGATGAAGCTCCTGTATCTTAAGCCTTTGTTTCTGTATATTTCTTTTTTGAGTGGACCCTCCTTTCTTTAGATTTTCATACTTTCGAGAAAGACTTCTCTGTTCTCGAATAAGCTTTTTTTCAAGCTTCTTTAATTTTGCAGATTTATTGATGTTCTTATAAGTTTTTCCATTAGAGACAATTGCAAAGTCCTTTAATCCAAGGTCAATGCCAATTCCTTCACTGGAATTACTGGCTATTCTTTTATCTGGGATTTCTATAAGAACTGATGCATAGTATCTGCCAGCCTTTATTGAGACATGACCGCTCTTAATTACGTATCCATCTTTTGTTGTGGGAATATATCCTTTCTCTTTGATGCGGACCCATCCAAGTGATGGAATCTTGATTCTGTGTCTTTCGCAAAGGCAATCTTTTGGATTATTCCTTACAAAATACATTTTTACATCAGATCTGCCTTTCTTCTTGAATTTTGGAAAGGCGCTCTTATGATCAAAGAATCTTTTAAATGCGGTCTGTCCGTTATTTACTGCCTGTGTTACCGATTTTGAATAAGCTTCCTTGATCCAGGAATATTCTGGATGGCTAGGAAGATACTCATTGTTCAGCCATACTCTAAACTGGCTGCTGCTCATAAACTTTTTGCCACTTTCATGAAGCTCCTTATTATGAGCAAGATAGAAATTATAGATAAATCTGCAAGTACCTATTGTTTTACGAATCTTGACTTTCTGCTCCTCTGTTGGATTTATTTCCGTCTTGAAGCTCTTCAGCAATTTCCTCATCCCTTTCTATCTTTTTTTATACTTACGAAGCCCTTTGCAGCCTGCAGGAGAACACATGAAGTATTGAAACAATATCCTGCATGAGTTCTTCATCTGATTTCTAATCTAATTATAGAACAAATTAAAAATCCATGTACTAGGTTCAGCTTCAAGAACGCCTATTAATCGGCGTTAATAAAATTTAATTTTCACTAACCTGTGGTTTGTGGGTATTCAAATAATTCTTTTACATTACAAAACCATCTTAAAAATGCAACTTGATTTAGTAAATGCTGATTATAAGTATAATAATGCTTATTAGTTAGGGTTCAGTTTGCCTTTAAAGTTCCTTCTCTATCTCAACGTTATAATATCTTAACAGATACGCCTAAAAGTGCAGCAAAATCCTTTGGTTTATAATTTGTGATATTTAATGTGTTCATTTTAACGCTCCCCCTATGAGCATATTTAAACACATTCAAACACAATGGTCGATATATTCAGTTACTTATAGTTCCCTCCTTTTTCTACATTATAAACAAAATAAAACATAATACAAAATTATTTCTAAAGATTATTACAACTATGATATAATATTCCAAAAGGGGCGTGAATATAATGGGCTTGTTACTTAGTAGAATATTGACTTATTTAAATGGTGCGATGCAGAATGATTACTATTATAAAATATGCAATTTCATTATCTTTAACTATCTAGATATATTTGAAATGTCTGAAGAAGAATTCTTAGATAAAGGTGCTTTTAGAAAAGAAGAACTTTATAGTTTCTTATTATCATTTGGATTCTCTACTTATGAAGATTTCCGTTTTAAATTAGAAGCTGATCATCAGTTACGTTTGAATCAGATTCGTGTCAGATTATTTGGAGAAACTCCTCAGAAATTCTTAGCGAAGATGGATAAGGCAATGGATGAAGAAGTACTTGCGAACACGATTACTTCTATCTGTGAACATTTCTATAAAGCAAAACGTATTATTATCTTTGGTGGTTTATATCCTTGTTCTATTGCCGTAGAGTTACAGACAGATATGATTTCTTTTGGACGTCCATTTATCCATTATCATAAGTATGATCCTATTCAATTTAATGAAGATGATGTTGTCATCTTTGTGAGTGCTACAGGACGTAGTCTAGAAGAAATGAAGAAATATGATAATTGCAGCTTTGAAAAGGCATATTCATTACTCATCACGCAGAACCGTAAATATACACAGTCATGTTTTAATGGAAATACAACAGTAATTTATGTACCAGGTAAGTTTGATTCAATTGATTTCAACTACCAGATCATGTCAATCTGTGACTTAATCAGATTACGTTATTTCCAACAATACTACCTCTAAGCAGACTTCAGTCTGCTTTTTTTATGCATTATAAAAGACAAGGATCATCCTTGTCTAGTGAAGAAGAACGCGGTCATTCGCTTCTCCTGTTTCAGTAAATTTTCTTACAAGTTCTTCGACAGTCATTTTCTTTTTAGTTTCTTCATCAATATCCGCAATGATTTTTCCATCCTTCATCATCAGGATTCTATTACCATATTTAAGAGCATCTTCCATATCATGAGTGATCATCATAGTAGTAATATGATGTTCTTTCGCAATTCTTTCAGATAATTTCATTACCTTGATAGATGTCGCAGGATCAAGTGCAGCAGTATGTTCATCTAATAAAAGTAATTGTGGTTTAACTAAAGTTGCCATTAATAGTGTGAGGGCTTGTCTTTGTCCTCCAGATAAAGTACCTACCTTAGTTGTTAAACGGTCTTCTAAGCCAATATCTAAGTCCTTTAATGCATTTACAAAGACATCATGATGTTTATGAGTAAATGGTGTAAGTGAGAAATGTTTTCCTCTTTGATAAGCTAAAGATAAGTTTTCTTCAATTGTCATTGAAGGAGCTGTTCCTCTTAAAGGATCCTGGAATAAGCGACCAATGGTACGGCTTCTGACATATTCCTTTTCATGAGTGATATCTTTATCATCTAATACAATAGTTCCTTCTTTTGTTTCTACTGCCCCAGAAATCGCACCAAATAAAGTAGATTTACCTGCACCGTTAGAACCAATAATAGTGACGAAATCTCCTGGTTCAAGATGAAGAGATAAATGATCAATAGCTTTCTTTTCATTGACAGTCCCTTCATTAAATACAACTGTTAAATCTTTTATATTAAGCATGTTTCTTGAACCTCCTCTTGAGTGTTGCAGAAGAAATCGCAATCACAACAATAAATGCTGATAGGATCTTTAAGTCTCCTGAAGGAAGACCTAAGTATAAGGCAATTGTCAAGGCAAAACGATAGAAGATAGCCCCTACAATAGTACCAACTAAGCATATTGCAACCTTATCACTCTTAATGAATGTCAAACCAATAATAATAGAAGCAAGTCCGATGACCATCATACCAATACCACTAGTGATATCAGCATAGCCCTGCTGCTGTGTAAATAAAGCACCACTTAAAGCAACTAGTCCATTAGCAAGTCCTAAACCAATAATTTTCATCTTATCTGTATCAATAGAGCTCGCACGTACCATTGTTTCATTATCACCACAGGCTCTAAGTGCAAGCCCCATCTGTGTCTTTAAGAAATAATTCAATAATACGGTAATTACTATCACAATCACACCAATAATCAATAATTTATCATAAGGTTCAAACTGAGTTGTACTGCTGAAGATTGTCTTATGATTAAATAATGAGATATTTGGTGTCTGATTCATAATACGTAGATTCACTGAGTATAAAGCAGTCTGTGTAAGGATCCCGGCTAGGATTTCATTGATATTGAGCTTAGTAATGAGTAAACCTGTCACCATTCCTGCAATCGCACCTGCTACAAATCCAAGTACCATACCAAGTACTGGGTAGCCTGCCACTGCCACCATAGCACTTACTGCACATCCTGTTGTAAAACTTCCATCCACTGTCAAGTCTGGAATATTCAAAACTTTGAAACTAATATATAAGCCTAGAGATAAGACGGCAAATATGCCGCCTAACTCTATGGCTCCAAGAATAACTGTACTATTCATAAAAACTCCTTAGATTTCTGTATATTTACTATCACTTGTAATGTTTTCTGGTAACTTAATACCTAATTTATCTTTTGTAGTTGTATTGACATAGATTTTTAAGTTTGTCTTAAATACTTTAACTGGGATATTTTCTACTTTATTACCCTTTAATACTTTATCAACGATTTTAGCTGTTTCTTTACCAAGTTCTTTATAATCGATACCAACACTTAAGAAACCACCATCTTTAACCATTGAATCAGCACCTACATATAAAGGCTTGTTTGCTTTCTTACATGCATCACTGACTACATTCATTGCACTTGCAACTGTATTATCATTTGGTGCAAAGATTGCATCACATTTACTATTTAATACATTAACAGCACTCTGTGCTTCATTGACTGATGCAATTGTTGCTTCTTCTACCTTGATATTCTTCTTAGCACAATAAGCTTTTGCCTTTTTAATATTAGTCACTGAGTTGGCTTCACCTTTATTATAAAGCATACCGATTGTTTTTGTATTTGGATTGATTTCTAATGCCTTATCAATAATCTGATCAACTTGTACCTCATCACTTGTACCAGTAATATTCTTATCTGGTTTAGTTAATGAGCTCGTTAACTGTGCACCTACAGGATCAGTCACTGCACTAAATACAACGGGAGTCTTAGTAGCAAGTTTTGCCACTGCCTGTGCTGCAGGAGTCGCAATTGCCATGACACAATCAAAATTCTTTCCAGCAAAATCATTGGCGATACTTGCACAAGTATTTGTGTCACCCTGACCATTCTTGAATGTATATTCGATATTCTTATCATCATATCCAAGAGTCTTCATTTCTTTATCGAATGAATCCTTGATCTCATTTAATGATGTATGATCCATAAACTGGATAATACCTACTTTCTTCTTATTACTAGAAGAAGTTCCACATCCTGCTAAAAGTGAAATTGTTAATGCTGAAGTTAATACTGTTCCTAATAATTTGTTCATTGTTCTGTTCCTCTTCATTTTCATAAATTTTGTTTTCTTCGATTCAATTCAAACAACGACGCCATCGCTTCATATGAGTTCCTCCCAACTTGTTAGCAGGTAATAAAAAAACACCTGTCCCAAAAGACAGATGTTACTCTTTAAGCCACCTTTTGATTTATAAATGCTAACACATTTTTGCATTATAACGTTTGCATCACGTCTCAGGATACTTGTTGCCTTTCCCCCTCGCCCTCACAGGTCCATTTATCATTGTGGTACTACCAGGTTTCCAGCATCCCTGGCTCTCTATCAGCCCTACACAAAGTTTTATCTCCCGCTCTTAGGTTTATCTGAATGTTACATCACAACGCATTCATTGTCAACACATTTATTTATATTTTTGTATATTTTCGAATATTGCTTAATATATTTGTGTATATAATAAATATCCTGTTCAAATGAACAGGATATTCGTACTAATAGTTAATATGCAACAATTCTTCTTTTAAAGAACTATTTGTTTTGTCTGTGATCTTGACTTCTTTTAAATCATTGTAATTTGTTACTAATACGGGTGTTTCAAGAGAATAACCTTCGCTAGTAATATAATCCATATCAAATTCAACAAGGAGCTGACCACACTCAACATGATCACCCTGTTTAATATGAGCAATATAGCCTTTACCTTCTAACTGTACTGTATTGATACCAATATGAATAAGAAGTTCTACTCCTGAATCACTTGTAATACCAATAGCATGTAAACTTGGGAATAATACTGTCACTGTACCTGATACGGGTGCATACACTTTGCCAACACTAGGAATAATGACAACACCTTTACCTAAAGCACCTGATGCAAAAGCGGCATCACTTGAGTCTTCTATAGGTTTAATAGTACCTTCGATAGGTGCTAGAATTGTTTCTTCATTTGCCTTTACTGCTTCTACTACTTTATTGTCTTCTTTTTTACCAAAGAAGAATGCAAGTAAGAATCCTACTAACATTGATACAGCACCACAGATAAGTGCTGCAACTAAACCACTTGCTTCACCTTTAGGTGAAATAAAACTTACTACTGAAAAGATACCTAAACCACCCATAACATACATTTTAGCGTTTAAAGCACCCATAATAGCGCCACCTACTGCTCCACCAATACAAGAGAATACAAATGGTGTTTTTTCTGGTAACAAGAAACCATAGATAGCTGGTTCTGTAACACCACAGAATGCGGAGATAGTCGCTGGAATTGCAAGAGCCTTCTTATTAGGATCCTTCGTTTTTAAATAAGTCGCAATCATGATACCTGTTGCCGCAAAAGTTGTGCCTGTCATTCCAGGTAAGATTGTATCAAAACCTAAGTTACCAAGGTTGACCATAGCCATTGGTACTAATGCCCAGTGTAAACCGAATATTACTAAACACTGCCAGAACGCACCAACTACAGTAGCAGTAACAATTGGTGAAAGTTTATATAAAGCTGCAAAGAAATTAGATAATACCTGTGTTAATAATCCAACAACTGGACCAATAACGAGTAATCCAATTGGCAATGAGATAATTAATACAAAGAATGGTACAAAGAAGTTCTGTAACATTTCTGGTACATACTTTTTCGCAATCTTTTGAACCTGTGCAGCAAGTGCCACGATACAGATAACTGGAACAACTGTACTTGTATAATTGCCAGAAATAAATGGAATACCTAAGAATTTAGTATAATAAGCACCAATCATTGGTAATGTACCGATTGCTTTTCCAGCAGCTGATAATGAATCTGTCTGGATTGTTGGATAGCATAAAGATGCACCGATAATCATCCCTACAACGACATTCACATTAAACTTCTTAGCAGCTGTATAACCTAAAATAATTGGTAAGAAATAGAAGATTGAATCTCCAATCGCATTAAGCACTAAATAAGTACCACTTGTACTAAAACCTGTACCTAACAGGAATACTAATAAAGCATTTAAGCCTTTAATAATACCAGCAGCACATAGTGGACCTAAGATAGGCTGGAAGCATCCTGAAATAATATCAATAAGTGTGTCTAATACACCTTTAGGTGCTTCTGCTTCTGCTGCAGGGGCATCATTACTAATACCTGCAATTGAACATACATCTTCAAATACAGCAGGTACATGGTTTCCAATAACAACCTGATACTGTCCTGCAGATTTCATGACTGTAACTACTCCAGGATTATTTTTTAAAGCCTCATCATTGGCTTTAGATTCATCCTTTAAACGGAATCTTAGTCTTGTAATACAGTGTGTGAGGGAGTTGATGTTTTCTTTTCCCCCTACATTTTCCAAAATCTCTTTGGCTAACTTTTCATATTTACCCATAATTTTTTCCTCCATATTTTCCTAAGTAAATGAAAATTGAAGGTTTGGCCAACTTAATGTCACCATCCAAGTTTAACGACTGTTCCCTAAATACACAACACGATGAATATGTATTGTAAGATAGAGTTTTTCTTCGTCGGAAAGTTCATAGTCATATTGTTTAAGAATAAATTGTGCAATTTTTACTACACATTGATAGGCATTGGCATATTTAACCTGTACAACAGATAAGAGATCATCTTCCTGTAGCACTTGTTTCTTATGTTCAAGTAAACGCTGAGCAAAGAACTTTAAATGGGTAATGAAACGATAATAATAGGCACTATCTTCATTGAATTCGACTCTAAAGTGGTAACGAACGATATTTTCTATTTCCTGCATGATTTGAGTAATTTCATACATATCATGTGAGTCTTCATCTAATTGTCCATTCACAATATGTAAAGCTATAAATCCTGCTTCATCATCATTCAGTTCAATACCGGTTTTTTCTTTAATAATGTGCAAGGAACGATTACCCACTTCATATTCAATTTTATAGAAACGTTTAATATCCCACAATAAGGCATTCTTTACAAAAATACCTTCTTTGACTCTTTCACAAGCTGTATAGATATGATCTACCAAGGCAATATAGCAGTTATCATTGATTGCTTTACCCAAAGTCATCTTAGCTTCATCAAAGATTTCTTCACCAATCTGTAAATATTCTAAAGGAATATTGACAACAAGTTCTTTAAATCTTCTTGATACTTCTTGATCTTCTAAGAAGAATACCTTGTCTACCTGTTTTGGATCAATAAAGTCTCCTGCTTTCTTTTTAAAGCAGATTCCTCTACCCATCACTATCTTTTCTTCATCATCCTCAATAACGACTGCCACATTGTTGTTTAATAATTTACTGATTTTCATATGCCTCTCTCCAAAAATAAAAACCTGCTTATTCCACAACAAAAAAAGAGTCGTGGGACAAACAGGTTTAGCTTGTACTTAAACAATCACTATCCTATTAACTTCCGTGGTTTATACTAGCATATTTCTAAATCGCTTACAAGATAAAAAAATTATTTTCAGATTGTGAAAAAAAGTAGAGTGAGTCTATAAAATGGCCCCTGTAAAAAGGACACGATAAAAAAAGGATATTTATTTCGTGACCCTGTTTTACAGGGTTTTTATTTTGCGTAGTATAATGATTATAGAATGGTGGTGTTATTATGGGAGTAAACTATTTTAGTGATGAACAAGTAAAGGAACTCGAAAAGAATCCATATGTAAAGAAAGTATCTATCAAAAGCATAACCTATTCAGAAGAATTCAAAGAACTCTTCTGGATTGATTTACAGAA
>NZ_JACRWG010000031.1:0-30551 GCF_014306455.1 Catenibacterium faecis | reverse complement strand
TTCTGTAAATCAATCCAGAAGAGTTCTTTGAATTCTTCTGAATAGGTTATGCTTTTGATAGATACTTTCTTTACATATGGATTCTTTTCGAGTTCCTTTACTTGTTCATCACTAAAATAGTTTACTCCCATAATAACACCACCATTCTATAATCATTATACTACGCAAAATAAAAACCCTGTAAAACAGGGTCACGAAATAAATATCCTTTTTTATCGTGTCCTTTTTACAGGGGCCATTTTAACGAAATAAATATCCTTTTTTTATCGTGTCCTTTTTACAGGGTCCATTTTAGACATTGAAGTTCCTTTTCTTTTGCTCAAATTCACATTTGTAGAATTAACAATTGGTTGTTCTATGATTGTAAAAAGATATTCATCTAAAGAAACGGCAGAATTTGTTTGAGAAATTTTGGAATAGTGAGGGTATAAGATATATAGGAAGCTTCTTTTCCTAAATATACAGAGGGGGGGGAGTAAGAGCATGGATTATGATTTACAAAAAAATCAAAATGCAGAACAGACTTATCATTCCATTCGTAATTCTATTGTATCTGCACAGCATCGTTTGAGCACAGCCGTAAATTCTGCTATGGTAACAACTTATTGGGAAATTGGAGAACAGATTTTTAAAGCATGTGGAGAAAATGATCGTGCAGAATATGGAAAGAGATTATTGGAATATCTTTCAAAGCAGCTGACAGCAGAGTTTGGAAAAGGTTTTGATAAATCAAATCTTCGTAAGATGAGGCAGTTTTATTGCACTTTTCCAATTCGAGACACACTGTGTCCTGAATTGAGCTGGTCACATTATCGTGTCTTGATGCGTATAAATGATGAACAGGTACGAACGTTTTATATGGAGGAATGTGCAAAAGCAGCATGGAGTGTTCGTCAGCTAGAACGACAGATTAACACGTTGTATTATCAGCGTGTTTTAGCAAGCCAGGATAAGACTGCAGTTGCAAAAGAAATTCAGACAACGGAGCCAAAACCAGAATATGAGAAAATAGTGAAAGATCCTTATGTCATGGAATTCCTGCAAATTCAGCCGGACACTCATGTGTATGAAGGAGATTTGGAAAAGGCATTGATTGATCATCTTCAACATTTCCTTTTGGAACTTGGAAGAGGATTTTCCTTTGTAGCACGCCAAAAGAGATTTACATTGGATGGACAAGATTTTTTTATTGATCTTGTATTTTACAATTATATTTTGAAATGCTTTGTTCTTGTTGACTTGAAAATGGGAAAACTGACTCATCAGGATTTAGGACAAATGCAGATGTATGTGAATTATTATACTCGTGAAATGATGAATAAAAGTGATACGCAGCCTATAGGGATTGTACTTTGTGCAGATAAGGGAGATTCTATTGTAAAATATACACTTCCTGAAGATAATCACCAGATATTTGCATCGAAATATTTCACCTATCTGCCGTCAGAGGAAGAATTGAAACGTGAATTAGATTTGAAAGAATTTCACAAAAAGAATGAAAATGAAAATATAAATCAGCATTTCTAGAGTTGACAATCAGGTATTCTATAATTAGAAAAATAATTACGTCAGTGTGGGATTTTTGATATCCAGTACTGGCTTTTTTAGATTCTGTAAAAAAACGTTTAACGATACCACATTTTTATAACAAAAAATGAGCATCGCCTTAAAGCGATGCTCACTTATCTTATAAGTTTAATAATTCTTTTGTATCTCTTGCAATCACTAATTCTTCATCAGTTGGTATTACGAATACCTTGATCTTAGATTCAGGTGCAGAAATTAATCTTTCACCATGACCTTCTACATTAGCCTTATCATCTAATACGATGCCTAATGCTTCTTTTATTAGATCAATAATTGCTTCTCTTGCGATAAAGCTGTTTTCACCAATACCAGCTGTAAATGAAATTGCATCAACATGTCCAAGTTCTACAAAATAAGAACCAATATAATCAGCAACACGTTTTCTAAACATGTTAAAAGCTAATTCGGCTCTTTGGTTACCAGCATCTTTTGCATCAATGATATCTCTCATATCACCAGACACTCCAGATACACCTAATAAACCAGATTCCTTATTTAACATCTTGAATACAGTCTTCATATCATATCCAAGATTTTCAATTAAGTGGTCTACAACAGATGCATCAATATCACCAGAACGAGTTGCCATCATGACACCAGCAAGAGGTGTAAGACCCATAGAAGTATCAATAGATTTACCATCCTTTACAGCACAAAGTGAAGCACCTGCACCTAAATGACATACAATAATATTAGCATGTTCAGGGTTGCCTAATAATTCCTGAGTACGCTTTGATACATAGTAATGAGAAGTACCATGTGCACCATATTTTCTAATCTTGTTTTCTTCATAGAACTTATATGGAATTGGGTAAACGGCGTTTTCAGGTTTAATAGAGTGATGGAATGCTGTATCAAATACTACAACAGCACCTGCAGTAGGAATAGCTTCCTTGAATGCTTTGATACCAATAATATGTGCAGGGTTATGAAGTGGTGCAAGTGGTGATAATTCATCAATCTTAGCGATCACATCATCATCTACAACACAAGACCCATCAAAATAAGGACCACCTTGTACAACACGATGACCAATACCCTTGATTTCATCTAAATGTTCAACAATCTTCTTTTCAATTAATGTATCAAGTAATACTTGTACTGCTTCCTTGTGAGTAGGAACTGCAAAGACCTTCTTATCTTTAGTACCATTATACTTGATAGTGAAGATTGAATCTTCCATACCGATTCTTTCAATAATACCAGAAGTGATAACACTTTCAGTATCCATTTCAAATAACTGGAACTTCAATGAAGAACTTCCACAGTTAACTGCTAAAACTTTTGACATGCTTATATCCTCCTAAACACCCCTATTATAAACAGAAACCCCTAACATTTCTACTACAAATTTAGATTACGTGACAAAAAGAATGTTCTGTAATATAATCATTACTGCCAGGGGCGCATTTATTGCTGAGATAGGTGAAAGCCTTGTCCCTTAGCATCTGATCTGGGTAATACCAGCGTAGAGAGGCCGTACTTTTTTAGTGACTTCTTTGCGTCATCTTAGTCATTGGAAAGGGGAGATTTATAAATGAATAAGAAGACATTATCCACTAAAGCAATTGCTTATGTTGCATTATTTATCGCTATGCAGTTAGTTCTAGAAGTACTATTTAAGGTGGTTCCAGGACAGCCAGAAGGTGGTTCTATTACTTTAAGTTTATTGCCAATCGTACTTGCAAGTTATTTGATGGGTGCACAGTATGGAATTATTGTCGGTGTTGGTGCCACTGCTATGCAGTTTGTATTAGGTCTTGCTTCATATTATGGACCTTGGTCTGTTGTATTAGACTATCTTGTACCATTATCAGCACTTGGTATTGCAGGCTTTATTCCTAATTTTAAATTAGGTAAGACTGAAGTTTACACAGGTATTTTTGTAGGAATGATTCTTAAGTTTATTTCACATTTATTATCTGGTGCTGTATTATTTGCAAGCTATGCACCTAAGAACATGAATCCTTGGGTTTATTCATTCTTATATAATATTGGTTATAATGTAGGTACACTTATTTTAACTTATGTAGTGTTTGCACTTATTTATCCAAAACTTCAGAAAGCATTTAAGGCTATTTAACAGTGGGAAACCACTGTTTTTTTACTTTTAACACAAAACGATCACTTAAAAAGGCTTTATTTAGGAAAAAACAGGTGAGGTTTATGTACATTTCACCTGTTTTTTGCTATGATATTCGATAGGTTGAAAGAGGTTTGATTATGAAGAATTCATTAGTGGGGCAGGATGTGCTCATCCATTGCTATAAACATGACGGTAAACCACATCGTACGTGGTCACGCTGTAAGATATTAGAAGAAACAGATCGCCATTTTATCGGTATAAATAATAATACATTAGTTACAGAATCAGATGGTCGTTCCTGGGTCACTAAAGAACCAGCTATCTGTTATTTTCCTAAGGATAGATGGTATAATGTCATTTGTATGATTAGAAGTGATGGTATCTATTATTATTGTAATATTGCCTCTCCTATATTATATGATGGAGAAGCACTTAAATATATTGATTATGATTTAGATTTAAAGGTATGGCCTGGCTATCGATATAAGGTATTAGATGAAGGTGAATATGCGGCTCATCGTATTAAATATCAATATTCAGATGAATTAGATGAGATATTCCATGAACAGCTCAATCGTTTGATTGTGATGACGATGAATGCATCTGGCCCTTTTCGTGCAGGATTTGCCCAGGAGTGGTATAATAAGTATCAGCAGATGATGAAAAATAGAGGAACTAAAAATGATAAACTTAAAAAATGAAGCTGAAATGATTGCTTTTGGTAAACGTATTGGAGAAACAATCTTTCCCCATTCTATTATCACGTTAACAGGTGATTTAGGGGCTGGTAAGACTACATTCACAAAAGGAATAGGACAGGGACTTGAAATCAAGAAGATCATCAATTCTCCAACTTTTACTATTGTGAAGGTTTATTCTGGACGTATGACCCTCTATCATTTTGATGCATATCGCCTAGAAGGGGCAGATGATGATCTGGGCTTTGAAGAGATGTTTGAAGATGATGGCTTATGTGTGATTGAATGGCCACAGTTTATTGAAGACATTATTCCAGAAGAAAGATTAGAAATAGAAATAATAAAGAATGAAGATGAAACACGTTCTTTAAAACTTCATCCTATCGGTGAAAAATATGAGAACTATGTGAGGGAGGTTACGCATGATTAGTTTAGTGATGGATACATCAAATAGTTATTTAGCTGTAGGCTTATATCAGGATAATGTGTGTCTAGAAGCCTTCCAGGAAAAAGGTTCTAGAAGACAATCAGAAAAAGCAATTCCTACATTAAAGGAAGTGCTTGATCGTCATCATATTGCATTAAAGGATGTCAATGAAATGATTATCACATCAGGACCTGGCTCTTACACAGGTGTCAGAGTGGCTATGACAATTGCCAAGACACTTGCTGCAGTATCTGATGTAAAGATTAAATCTGTTAGCTCTTTAGCCGCTTATGCAGGTATGAATCAGGCATTAAGTGTTATTGATGCAAGAGGACATAAGGTCTTTGTTGGTGTTTATGAAAATGGTCTTCCTTTAATTAAGGAACAGGTCATGACTTTAGAAGACTTTGCACAATTACGTGCTGAATATGAAGACTTTGAACTTGTAGGTGAAGTAGGCTGTCTTGGATTAAATGAAAAAGAATGTGATCTTTGTGCTAATATTTATGCATTAGCTCAGATGGCTGATCCAATCAAGAATGTTGATCTATTAGTACCAACTTATATTAAAGATGTTGAGGCTAAAAAAGCATGTTATTAAGAAAAATGCAGGAAGAAGATCTTGATGAGATTGAAAGACTAGAAGGGTTATTGTTTTCCCCTGCCTGGTCTAAAGAAGATTTTCTTCATGAATTAAAGACAAATGATTATGCTCATTATTATGTTCTTGTAGATGACAAAATTGTTGGTTATGCAGGATTCTGGTATGCTTATGAAAACTGTGAACTGACTACAATTGGTATTGATCCAAATTATCAGGGAAAAGGTCTTTCTAAGTTATTGATGGATTATGGATTAAAAGAAGGACATAATAAAGGATGTATGAATTATAGTTTGGAAGTACGTGTATCAAATGAACGTGCGATTCGTTTATATAAGAAGTATGGCTATGAGATATGTGCTATACGTAAAGATTATTATGCAGACCATGAGGATGCCTATCTCATGGTAAGAAAGGAGGAAAAATAATGGCTGTTATTCTAGCTATTGAATCAAGTTGTGATGAAATGAGTGTTGCAATCCTTAAGGATGGAAAAGAGTTATTAAGTCATGTTGTTGCATCACAGATTGATATCCATAAACAATATGGTGGTGTTGTTCCAGAAATTGCCAGTCGTAAACATGTTGAATGTGTCAGCACTGTTTTAAAGGAAGCACTTAGTCAGGCAGATATTTCTATTGAGGAGATTGATGCAATTGCAGTCACTAAAGGACCAGGACTTGTAGGTTCTTTGCATGTTGGAATGCAGGAAGCCAAGACATTGGCTATTTACTTAAATAAGCCTTTGATTGGTGTACATCATATTGCGGGGCATATTTATGCCAATGAACTAGTAAATGATATTGAATATCCTGCAATGGCATTAGTTGTTTCAGGAGGACATACAGAACTTGTTTATATGAAAAAGGAATTCTCTTTTGAGGTCATTGGTACAACATTTGATGATGCGATTGGAGAAGCCTATGATAAGGTAGGACGTGTTTTACATCTTCCATATCCTGGAGGACCTGTATTAGATAAAATGGCACATGAGGGAACTCATAGCTATACACTTCCTAAACCACTTGATGATGGAAGCTATAACTTCAGCTTCAGTGGCTTAAAGAGCGCTGTCATCAACTTAAAGCATAATGCAGACCAAAGAGGAGAGGAAATCAATGGCAATGACTTAGCCTGCTCATTCCAGGATGTGGCTATGGATACGATTGCTTCTAAAGCTTTAGCAGCTGCTCATGATCTTGGTGTAAAACAGATTATTGTAGCAGGTGGTGTAAGTGCGAACAAAGGTCTCAGAGAAAAAATGAGTACAAGTGATATTCCTGTTATTTTTCCACCATTGAAGTATTGTACAGATAATGCAGCAATGATTGCGTCTGCTGCAAGTATTATGTATAAATATAATATGTTTGCCCCTTTGGACTTATCTGTTAAGCCGGATTATGACTTAGAGGCAGAAAGTGTAGGAGATAACTATGAGTAATGAAAAGAAACAGAAAATTTCACGTGCGACGATGACACGTTTTCCTGTTTATTTGAAGGCTTTAAGAGTTATGGGACATGAAGGTAAGGAAAACTTCTTATCGAGTGAACTTGCAGAAGTTACTCATATCCAGGATACGACTATTCGTCGTGATTTTGGCTTTTTGCCTCAGAAGAATACACTTGGTAAAAGAGGCTATGGTTATGATACAAAAGAGATGATTGAAACACTCAGTGATTTCTTAGGTTTAGGACTTGATGAACCTATTATTCTCATTGGTGTAGGTAACTTAGGATCAGCTATTTTGAAATATAACCGCTGGAAATATACAGTGGGACAGATTGTCTGTGCTTATGATAAAGATGCTAATATTGAAGGTGAACGTTTTGGTGTCAAGATTCATAAGAGTGATGATTTGGAAAAAACATTCCCTAAGGACTGTAAGATTGCGATTCTCGCAATTTCTGATAATGTACAGGAAATGGTGGACCGCTTAGTAGCATTAGGGATTAAAGGCATTGTAGACTTCACCCACTCTCATTTCATTGTACCTCAGGGAGTAGAAGTACAGAATGTGGATGTTGTTGTCGCAATACAAGAATTAGAATTAAAAATGAAATCAAATACAAAGGAGTAAGAAGGATGTTTGAATTTATGACAGTAAGAGAACTTTATGAAATCTGTCGTGCAGATAACGCTGTAGAAACAGATAACGTAGAGTATGTAGAATTAGAAGGATGGGTAAGAACAAATAGAGATAGTGGTAAACTAGGATTCATCGCATTAAATGATGGTTCTTATTTTAGAAACTGCCAGGTTGTTTACTTAAAAGAAAAATTAAAGAACTTTGATGAAGTTTCACATATCTCAACTGGTTCAGCTATTCATGTATTAGGTAAATTAAAATTAACACCTGATGCAAAACAGCCATTTGAAGTAGAAGCCACTGAAATTATTCTTGAAGGTGACTGTGATAGTGATTATCCATTACAGAAGAAGAGACATTCTTTTGAATTTATGAGAGAAATCCCTCATTTAAGACCAAGAGCAAACTCATTCTATGCTATCTTCAGATTAAGATCTGTATTATCTATGGCTATTCATGAGTTCTTCCAGGATCAGGGATTCGTATATGTACATACACCAATCATTACATCTAATGATGGTGAAGGTGCTGGAGAAATGTTTAGAGTCACAACTATTGATGATACTGATTTCTCTAAGGATTTCTTTGAAAAAGAAGCATACTTAACAGTAACAGGACAGTTACATGTAGAAGCATTCGCTATGGCATTTAGAGATGTATATACTTTTGGTCCTGCATTCAGAGCTGAAAACTCAAATACATCAAGACACGCCAGTGAATTCTGGATGGTAGAACCAGAAATCGCATTTGCGGATCTTGAAGATGATATGTGTTTAATTGAAGAAATGGTTAAATATTGTATTCAGTACTGCTTAGATAATGCTCCAGAAGAAATGAAATTCTTTGAACAGATGGTTGACCATGATTGTATCAACCGTATCACAAAGGTTAGAGATTCTCACTTTGCACGTATGACTTATACAGAAGCTATTGATCATCTATTAAAAGCTGATGTGAAGTTTGACAACAAGGTTGAATGGGGTATTGATTTAAATGCTGAACATGAACGTTATATCTGTGAAGAAGTTGTAGGTGGTCCTGTATTCTTAACAGATTATCCAAAAGAAATCAAAGCGTTCTATATGCGTTTAAATGATGACAACAAGACAGTTGCAGCATGTGACTTATTAGTACCAGGCATCGGTGAATTAGTTGGTGGTTCACAGAGAGAAGAACGTTATGATGTTCTTGAAAAGCTTATGGATGAAAAGGGCATGAACAAAGAAACACTACAGTGGTATATGGATTTACGCCGCTTTGGTGGATGTAAGCATGCTGGATTCGGTTTAGGTTTTGACCGTTTCTTAATGTATTTAACTGGTATGGCTAACATCAGAGATGTAGAACCATTCCCACGTACACCACGTAACTTAAAATTCTAAAAGACCACATACGTGGTCTTTTTTCTTAAAGGAAGTACTATTATGGATGAATTTAGTGGCATTAATGCTTTTTTTAATATGATTTATCATCATGACCGTGCTTTTTCTCGTGCTTTATTGGATTACCAATCTTTTAATGATTATCGACAGTGGTTAAGAAATCATCACATAGAATTTAAAGAACTTGATATGATTGATGAGTATTCATTCAGTATGATTCGTCCTGGTATGACAATCAAGGACGTATCCATGCTGACACATACTAATTTACAAGAAGGCTTACAACGTATCCGTTCTTTCCTTAAAGACAAGATTTTCTTATTTCTTATTCCTGGTATTAATAAAGAAATTAAAGACTATACTTTTACAGGAGTGGACTATATCTTTACAATAAGCAAACCTTTTAAGCAGGAAGATTTGTCTTTCTTAGATCCATTTCCTGGACTACTCGAAGCTTTATTTTATGCAGATGAATGGCCTGGAGGACTCATATTTAATTCTAAACATGCAGCCTTTTACCCATTACATAGTATTTCCCAGGCAAAGGCATTACAAAAGAGAATCGATGAGAAGACAATGTTTAATAAAGAAGGTCATTCTTCATTTATTTATCAGTTATCTGATTTACATCTAGGCCCTAAAAAGAAGCTGAAAGCAGTCTCTAATTTACTAGATTCATTAGATGAATGTGATCAATATGCACAGAGTTCTCATCAAAAGCAGGTCTTTATTACAGGAGATCTTATGAACTCTCCTAATACAAAGAATATGTATCAGGCCAATAGCTTTATGACAATGATTAGGAAGAGATATAAGGCAGATATCAGCTTTGTGTTAGGTAACCATGATATGATAGTAAAAGGCCTGAGTATTGGTGGAAGACAACGTACAAAAGTCATAGCCTATTTACTAGGTGAAAAGATCAAGGTTATAGAAAAAGATAAGATTGTACTTGTAAAGATAGATTCTAATGCTGGTGGTAACTTAGCTAGAGGAATGATCACAAGAAGACAATTAGACCAAATAGACTCAGAACTTGCAGGTATAGAAAATCTAGAAGATTATACGATTGTGGTCTTACTACACCATCATGTATTTAAAGTCTCTAAGTCAGACTTCTTAAAAATACAATGGCGTGAAAAATCTATATTTGGAACTATATTGGATAAATCTAAAGCACTTGTAGATGCTAATATGTTTGCCACATGGCTTCAACAGCGTCATATCAAATATGTGCTTCATGGTCATAAGCATGTGCCTTATTTCATGAATAAAAAAGGTACATACTATATCTCAGCAGGAAGTGCAACAGGCGGTTTAAAAGAAAGTGAAAGTCATTACTATTCTTATAATGTATTGCGTTATGATTATATGGATAAGAAGATGAAAACATGTCTGATCTTCTATGATGATAAAAAGAAATCAGAAAGGCAACGTGTTGAAGTATATTTAATGGAGGAAGATGAATGAAATTAGTTGATAAAATGAAAGATGAACGCTTAGGGATTGCGATTTTATATAATTTCTCTAAGGGATATGAAAAATCTGTTCCTATGGAACTTTATGATATTGTGTTACCTTTTATCTATCATGATGCATTTAGAAAAGAAATTTTAAAGCATGAGACATTAAAAGATGTTATTGAAGCATCAATTGAAGCAGATCCACATTTTAAAGAAGTGATATTAGAAGCCGTTAATGATGATGAAGGCATTACTTCTAAAGCATTAGGTATGGCTATGATGGGTGGAATGCTCACATATGAGATGATTGATGGAAAAGTTTGTGGGAAATTACATGAAGCTGAAGTTTTAGACTTTAATGAATGTATTATTTTTGGTAAGATGATGCAGGACCATACAAAAGAAGAAATTCTTGATTTATTACATCAGGAACTTCGTATTGTCTTCTTGCAGGTAGAAACACTTGGAAAAGATGTGGATACACATATCTTTGATGATCTTGGAAGAGTGACTTATCATGAAAATGTAGACCAGTTAGATGTCATTTCTCTTTGTAAGGATGCAGATATTGTTATTACAAATAAGAATCTGTTTAGAAAAGTAGAAATTGACCGCTGTCCATATCTTAAGATGATTGCTGTTACAGCCACTGGTACAAACAACATAGATTTAGATTATGCAAAAGAAAAAGGAATCCGAGTAGCTAACGTAAAAGGATATTCTACTGAAGCTGTTGCCCAGCTTACTCTTGCATTATGTCTAGAACTTATTGAACATACATCACGCTATGATAGTTATGTAAAATCACAGCAATATGAAAAAGATAAGGTCTTCTCATTCTTTGGTTACTCGTTTCATGAATTATCTACTATGACTTGGGGAATTGTTGGTCTAGGCGCAATCGGTCAGCGCGTTGCACGTATTGCGGAAGCATTAGGATGTCAGGTGCAGTATTATTCTACAACTGGACATCATCAGGATGAACACTTCAAGCAGGTGGATTTTGATACATTACTTAAAACAAGTGACATTATTTCTATTCATTCACCTCTTACAAAAGAGACAGAACATTTATTTGATGCAGAAGCTTTCAAGAAGATGAAAGATACAGCTTATCTCATTAATGTAGGACGTGGTCCTATTATCGATGAAGAAGCATTAAGTGATGCATTAAATAATAACCTTATTGCTGGAGCAGGTTTAGATGTATTTGAAAAAGAACCACTTCCTTCAACAAGCCCTTTATATAGTGTTGATCCTCAAAAGGTCGTTTTCACACCACATGTTGCATGGGGTTCAGTAGAAGCAAGACATCGTTTGATTCTTGAAGTACGTGAAAACATTATCGCTTTTATTAAAGGCGAGGACCGTAATAACTGTTAAAAAAGAAAAGGAGGAGCCTATAAGAAGGCAAGTGTACGGTCAGAGATGATCGGAATTAACGTCTGTGGACTAGCGATAGGTTGAAACAGAAACATTTGTTTATTGTAGCATTTAAAAAATGATTCAAATTATTATTGTATGTATTTTAGTATTACTTGGTATTTACTGTTTTAAATTTTACCCATTAGAAAGAAGAAATACCAAAAAGCTCGCATTTAGTGCTTTAATTATTATCATCACATTGATTTTGAAGAGACTTACTATTATGGTACCGTTATTTGGTGCTGAAAGCTTAAAGATTGGTTTTGAATATATTCCTGTTATGTTAGCAGGTGTTATTCTTTCACCTAGTTATGCTTATCTCATTGGTTTAATTACTGATTTACTTGGTTTAGTGATATCCCCAACAGGATTCCCATTCTTTGGATTTACACTCAATCAGGTACTGATTGGTTTAATCCCATCATTGATTGCTGTAAAAGTAAAGAATGTAGATGGAAAACGATTCAGTAAGATTGTATGTCTCATGATTGCATTATTTGGTGGAGCAGGATCGCTTTTTGTTGCTTTACAAAAAACAATCTCTATCGGTAAAGTCATTTATACATTAACATTTTTACAAAAAGGTGTTATGATTGGGCTCTGCCTTATTGCCTCTATAGGTTTTATCTTGTTCATGTTGAAACGCACAAAGAATATGAAAGACAATGATGTGTCATTATTTGGTACTTGGCTATTAAGTGTTATTCTAGTAGAACTAGCAATTACATTCTGTTTAACACCTTTCTGGCTACAGATTATGTATGGCATTCCATTTGTGGTATCTGTAAGTATTCGTGTGATTAA
Organism: Catenibacterium faecis; assembly: GCF_014306455.1. NCBI lineage: Bacteria > Bacillati > Bacillota > Erysipelotrichia > Erysipelotrichales > Coprobacillaceae > Catenibacterium > Catenibacterium faecis. Next base: position 17,991 of record NZ_JACRWG010000031.1, on the reverse strand, counting down.
GGCATGCTTTATTATTCCATTAGAAATCATTATTGGATTCCCATTATTGAAACAGATGGATAAATTATATAAATAGGAGTAAAGATATGGAATACCAGGTCACTGTAGACCAGTTTACTGGGCCGCTTGATCTTTTGCTTCATCTAATAAAAGAACATGACATGGATCTTCTTGATCTTGATGTAGCGGCTGTATGTGACCAGTATCTCGCTTATATTCAAACAATGGATCCTTCACTCTTAGAAGCTGTCTCTGAATATTTAGTTATGGCAGCCTGGCTTATTGAAATGAAAAGTAAACTATTACTTCCTAAGCCAGAAATAGATGAAGAAGATGATTACGAAGCAGAAAGAAAAAGAATGATTGAAAGACTGATTGAAAAGAACCGTATTAACGGTATCTTAGAAGCATTTGAAGCTTCTTATGACAAACGTCAGACAATGCATTCTAAAATACCTTCAGCACTTGAAGAATATCTTCCTAGTGGTGAGGAAACTATTCCTGAGGGAATGGAAGTATATGATCTCATCAAGGCAATGCAGAGAGTGATGCAAAGACGTGCATTACTCCAGCCCCTTGAATCAAAGATTGCACGTGTAGAAATATCTATTGATGAAAGAACTGAACAGATCAGAAGCTATTTCTTACGTCATAAAGATAAAACTGTTGATTTTGAAGACTTGTTTGATGAAGGAGATCGCTATTTTGCGATAGTAACATTCCTTTCTATTCTTGTCTTAGTAAAAAACAGTGAATTATTGATTACTCAGAGTGGTAATTTTGAAAAGATTTATTTGAAAGGAACAAGCTATGGACAAGAATGAGTATTTATCAGTCATAGAAGGTATGCTTTATATCTATGGTGATGAAGGTGTTACAATTAAAGATGTTGCGGAAGCATTAGAAATCACTAAGAAAGAAGCATATGAATTGATGGATGAATTACTCTCTCTCTATGCTTCTAAAACAGTTAAGGGTGTAGATATATGTGATTTTGGTGGTACTTATAAGATGGTCACATTGCCTCAGCATGATGTCTATTATAAAAAGATGATGACTACAAGTGGTAGAAAACTATCTAAATCAGCTTTAGAAACATTAGCTATTGTGGCTTATTATCAGCCTGTTACTAGAATTCGTATTGAAGAAATACGTGGTGTAGGCTGTGAATCAATGATTCGTAAGCTTTTAGCACAAGCCCTTATTAAAGAAGTAGGACGTGATGATTCACCAGGTAAACCAGTCTTATATGGTGTTACTGATGAATTCATGGATGCTTTTAATTTAAAGAGCTTAGATGAATTACCAGAACTTAAAGAAATTGAATCTGAATTTGATGAAGAAGATATCTTCAATACAAAATATCAGGAAAAGGTAGAAGAAAAGCCAGAAACGAATTAGTTTCTGACTTTTTTTATGATTTACATTCTTTTAATAGTTTTAAACGACGTTTATAATATTCAATCTTTTCTTTAACCTGTTTCTTTACAGCTACAGAAGTTGATTCTGCAAGAGAAATGGTACCAAGCATGATCAAGAGTGTCACGATTGGCATTCCAAATAAGAATAACTTAGAATGACTAATAAAGAAAAGGATACCTAATACGACAATACTTATTAATGCATATCTTAATGTACGCATACCTAAGCAATAGCTATATATTTCTGCTCTCACATTATTGTAGGAATTCTCTAAGAAAGTAATGACCTCCTCACAGCTTTCTACATCAAGTGAAGCATCATCAATATTTGTTTCTATTTCAATGTGAAATGCCATAGTTCTACCTCCAATTCTCTACCATTATAACATTGAATTATAAAAAGAAAAGACATATACTTAAGAATGATTTTGTGTTATAGTGGTAGACACACAGAAATGAGGAAAATACAGTGCATATATGGGGACATTTTAAAACAATCACAAAACATAAGATATTAGTAGGAAAGCTATGCTTTAAAGTACATTTATATAAGCAGGGCTTATTACATGACTTATCTAAATATACTCCTACTGAATTTATTACAGGAATCAAGTATTATAAGGGTACTTATTCTCCTAATAGTGCTGAAAGAAATGAGAAAGGCTACTCAACAGCCTGGCTTCATCATAAAGGCCGTAATAAACATCATTGGGAATATTGGGTGGATTTTACTAGAAAAGGGCAGGTACCTGCTAAAATGCCTTATAATTATGTACTAGAGATGTTCTGTGATAGAGTTGCAGCAAGTAAGATATATGAAGGAAAGAATTATACAGATGCCTTTCCTCTACAATACTATGAATCAGGACAATATTCATATATATTACATCCTGAAACACGTGCCTTACTTCGTTTCATGCTTGTCTATTTAAAAGATCATGGACTTGATGATACAATCAAGATGATTAATAGACATCATGATTATGATGAATATTTTGTTGAATTTAAGGACGATTTCATGTAGATTAGTTAATGAAAAAGAAAGGGTGAAAGCAATGGAAGAAAGATTACAAAAAGTCATTGCACAGAGTGGTTATACTTCACGTCGTAAAGCAGAAGAACTCATTCAGCAGGGTAAAGTCACTGTGAATGGTGAAGTGGTAACAGTGCTTGGTACTAAGGTCACTAAGAAAGATACAATCTGTGTCAATGGAAAAATTATTAATAAAGAAGATAAAGTTTATTATTTATTCTATAAACCAGAAAAATGCGTATGTACTATGAGTGATGAACATGATCGTACATGTGTAGCAGATTATTTTAGTGATAGTAATGAAAGAGTTTATCCAGTAGGAAGACTTGACTATGATACAACAGGTGCTTTATTTATGACAAATGATGGTGAATTTGCGAACCTTATTATGCATCCATCTAGCCATTTAGAAAAGGTGTATGAAGTATCTGTTAAGGGATTACTTACTAAGGCTGAAAAGAACCAGCTAGAAAGAGGAATCTATCTAGAAGGTGTTAAAACATTACCTTGTGAAATTGCGATTACTGGAAATGATGAAGAACATGGTACAACTATGTTGATGATCCGTTTGGTAGAAGGTAAGAACAGACAGATCAAGAAGATGTTTGAAGAAGTAGGACATCCTGTTAAGCGTTTAAGAAGAATTATGATTGGTCCAATCGACTTAAAGGGATTAACTCCTGGTACTTATCGTCGTTTAAAGCCTAAAGAAGTCAATGTACTACGTACTATGGCTTTAAAAAAGAAGAACGCAAACAAAAAATAAAAGAGGATGCATCGCATCCTCTTGCTTTATTATTCAGCTTCAATTACGCCAACTGGGCAGCCATCGATAGCATCCTGAACAGCTGGATCTTCAGTTTCTTCAACGATTACTTTTGCTAATCCTTCGTCATCTAATTCGAAAACGTCTGGACAGATTCCTGTGCAAGCACCGCAACCTAAGCAGCCTTCATTAACTTTAACTTTCATTTACATATCCTCCTTATTTCATATACATCTATTATAACGGATTGTGAGGTTTTTTGAAAGTTATTTTCTTAATTTTATAGGTATGCTATAATAGATACGATCAGGTGGTGAAATTATATGTCAGAACAGACAAGAATGTCTAAGTATAAAGATTTACGTAACAATATTGATGATACGAGTTATGTACCTCGCGAAGAGGATGATAGTGATGATGATTTCTTATCATTTATTCCAAAATCAAATCATCATGAAAGTCTAGAACCAAAGACATACGAGACACTCAAATATGAAAGCAATCCATTTGAATCATTACATGAAGAATGTGATAGTGTGGCTAGAACACGTACTGATACACGTCTTGATATTTTGAATGCAATGAAAGAGGATGCTTCTTCACAGGATACTATCTGTGATTATCATACGTCTGAGTTAAGAAGAGGACATGCAGTAAAGGGCGGTAGTTTGATGGATAAGCTTGCTGCAATGTCACCTGAAGAAGATGTTGAAGCTTTTAGAAAGTATAGTGAAGAAATACCACACCGTGAACCAGTAAAAACTGAACCAGTAGTAAGAACTACAACGCACGCTGAGCATGAGAGAAGACATGCACAAAAAAGAGCACCATTACCAGAAAAACAAGAAGATTCTAAACTTACAAAGATCTTAAATGGTGTTGTAGGATTACTTGTTGTTGCGGTGATTGTATTTATTATTATGACTTTTCTGAATATTTAGGGGGATTTTAGAATGAAGAAAATTGCTATTGCGATTGATGGACCTGCAGCTGCAGGTAAGTCTACGATTGCTAAAAGAGTTGCAAATAATCTAGGTTATACTTATATTGATACAGGCGCAATGTATCGTTGTGTGGCATATTATGCACTTGTTAAAGGCGTTGATTTTCATGATGAAAATGCTGTCTGTCGTTTATTGCCAGAAATCAAGATTAAATTGATGCCTGATAACACTGTCTATTTAAATGATCGTGATGTAACTGCAGATATTCGTGTCAATGAAATTAGTGCAGGTGCATCTATTGTTTCTGCTTATTCTAAGGTAAGAACATATTTAGTAGCACAACAAAGAGAAATGGCCAAAGAAGGTGGCGTTATTCTTGATGGTAGAGATATTGGAACTGTCGTATTACCAAATGCAGAATTAAAAATTTACCAGGTAGCATCTATTGAATGTCGTGCTTTACGTCGTCATAATGAAAACTTAAGTCGTGGATTGAATTCTGATCTTGATGAAATCAAGAAGGAAGTGGCTGCGCGTGATGAAGCAGATATGACACGTGAGATTTCTCCATTGAAGAAAGCAGATGATGCGATTGAAATTGATACTTCAGATATGACTATTGACGAAGTTGTTGCTCATATTATGAATTTAGTTGAAGAAAAGACTCAATAAGGAGGCGAAATATGAAAAAAGGTATTGTTGCGATTGTAGGTCGTGCAAATGTAGGGAAGTCTACATTATTTAACCGTATTATTGGTGAACGTGTTTCTATTGTAGAAGACGTACCAGGTGTTACAAGAGACCGTATTTATGCGAAAGCAAGCTGGCTTACAAAAGAATTTAGAATTATTGATACCGGTGGTATTGAATTAAAGAATGCTGATTTTAGAGAACAGATCAAGACTCAGGCTGAGATTGCGATTGAAGAAGCTGATGTTATTATCTTTGTAGTTAATGGACGTGAAGGTTTAACAAGTGAAGATAACTTTGTTGCAAGAATGCTTCAGAAGTCGGGTAAACCTGTACTTTTAGCTGTGAATAAGATTGATGATGTCGCGTTTAGAGACAATATTTATGATTTCTATAGCTTAGGTATTGGTGAACCAATTCCTGTATCTAGTGCTCATGGTATTGGTGTAGGGGATCTTCTTGATGAAGTCATTAGAGTACTTCCAGATGAAGAAGATGAATTTGAAGAAGATGAAATCAAGGTGTCTATTATTGGTAGACCAAATGTAGGTAAATCTTCTTTGACTAATGCAATCCTAGGTGAAGACCGTGTTATTGTTTCTAATATTGAAGGAACAACAAGAGATGCCATTGATACAGCATTTGAAAAAGATGGTTACAAATATAGAATCATCGATACAGCAGGCATGCGTAAAAAAGGTAAAGTTTATGAGAATATTGAAAAATATTCAGTACTACGTGCTTTAAAGGCTGTAGAACAGAGTGATGTCATTCTTTGTGTTGTCGATGGTGAAAGAGGTATTATTGAACAGGATAAGCATGTAGCAGGTTATGCACATGAATTAGGTAAATCTGTTGTTTTAGTTGTTAATAAATGGGATGCTGTTACTAAAGATGAAAAGACAATGGCTAAGATGGAAAAGACTTTAAGAGAACAGTTCAAGTATCTTGACTATGCACGTATTGCCTTTGTTAGTGCTTTAAAGAAACAGCGTATTAATACATTATTTGATTTAATTGTAGAAGCTTATATGAATGCTCATAAACGTGTGACTACAAGTGTATTGAATGATGTTATTGTAGATGCTCAGGCAATGAACCCTACAACTACATTTGAAGGTGGAAGACTTAAGATTTACTATGCCAACCAGGTTGCAGTACAGCCACCAACATTTGTATTATTTGTAAATGATCCTAAGTTCATGCATTTCTCATATAAGCGTTATCTAGAAAACTGCTTAAGAGATCGTTTTGGATTTGAAGGAACTCCAATCCATATTATTTGTAGAAAAAGAGACTAAACTGACCATAAAAGGTCAGTTTTTTTGCGCTTGCTTATCTTTGATATGCAACAATAAAGTAATAAACATATCCTAACCTCATTGATATATATATTATAATATAAATAATTTTTAAAATATTAACTAAAAATTAATAGGTTAATTGAGGTTTAAGGGGTGCTTATTTAATGATTAAGTTAAAAAAGAAAAGTATTATAGCTATTATGTATATCATTGTAGTGGTTCTTTTAGGTGGTATAGGTATCCATACTCTTACAAGAGTTCCTAAGTTTGTCTTAAAGGATAATAAAACGCTTAAATTAGAATATGGTAAGAAGTTTCCTTATGATGCAATGGAATTATTAGATACTAAAGACATGGATGTGAAAGATCAAAAGAAATTAGTAAAGGGATTAAAGGTTAAATCTAATTTTAAATATGAAGAAGGCAAGAATTATTTTGCGATTGGTGATTATAAGATTACAATGACCTTTAATAAGAAAAAACTTATTAAAAAGGTAAAGGTTGTTGATACGACTGCACCAGAAGTCAATACTGATTATGCAAGTATTGATATTGTGAAAGGAACAGATTTAAGTAAATTTGATTTTAATGCGCTTGGTTTATTCAATTCTTCAGATTTATCACCTGTAGAACTAAGTTATGATTTTAGTGCTATTGATGCAAATAAAAAGGGGACTTATACATTAAAGGTGAATGTGAAGGATAGTTCAGGTAATACAACTACAAAAGAATTACCGGTAAATATCACTCCTGTAGCTAATTCAAATCAAGAACTTGTGACTGAGACAATCACTAATGAAGAAGGTAAAAAGATCATTCGTAATACCTTAAAAGACAAAGAAGTGCCTCAAGAGAAGGCAAAAGCAGAGACAAAAACTGAAACACATTCTAATAATGCGTCTCAAGCTAAAAAACAGGTTTCTTATTCAAATAACCATTCTGTATCATCTCAATCACCATCTGTAAGTCAAAGTTTTGTCGCTAATATATCTATATCAAAACATACAACTCAAGCTATTACAGTAGTGGGAAATGGTGGCAGTTCTGCAACTTTGACAGTACATACGAAACACAATGGTGTTTGGACAGAAACACTTAGCTGCAGTGCGAGAGTAGGTAGCAGAGGAATTACAGGAAGTAAACGTGAAGGCGATAAAAAGACACCAGGAGGTGTTTATAGCTTTGGACATGCCTTTGGTATAGCAGGTAATCCCGGTATTTCTAGAAGTTATCTTCAAGTCAACAACAACCACTATTGGGTGGATGACAGCAATAGCTCTTACTACAATAAATTAGTTGATGCTAGCCAGACAGGTATCCAATGGAGCAGTGCTGAACACTTAGTAGATTATCAAGAAGCTTATAGATATGCTATTGCGATTAACTATAATACATCTTGTACTCCGGGAGCTGGTAGTGGTATTTTCTTACATTGTTCTACTGGCAGGGCAACAAATTGCTTTATCAGTGTCTCTCAAGGGGATATGATTCGTATATTAAAAATGCTTCAAGTAGATGCATTGATTGGTATATATCAGAACAAAAACAGCTTATATTAGTTTTTATATGGTATAGGAAAATTAAAATATTTAACTAATATCACAATACTTGCCACCTCTATAAAGAGGTGGTTTTTTGTATGCACAAAAAAAAGAGATGAACAAATGTTCATCTCTCAAGTATTGTGTTTTTTATCCTTCAATACCAGTTTCAGCTTTAACTAATTCAACAACTTCTTCCATTGTAGAAAGTTCAGTAGTTGCCTTTTCAGCTACCTTCTTAGATTCTTCATAAGATAATTCTCTGATACGTTTTCTCTGAGCAAGAATTGAAGTTGCAGACATTGAGAATTCGTCAAGTCCTAAACCAAGTAGTAATGGTGCAGCAAGAGCTTCGCCTGCCATTTCACCACACATACCAGTCCATTTACCTTCTCTATGAGAAGCATCAATTGTGTTCTTAACTAATCTTAAGATTGATGGGTTGAATGGCTGATATAAGTAGTTGATTGTAGATGACATACGGTCAGCAGCGAAAGTGTACTGGATTAAGTCGTTTGTACCGATTGAGAAGAAATCTACAACCTTAGCGAACTGATCAGCAAGAACAGCAGCAGCTGGGATTTCAATCATGATACCAACTTCGATTGAATCAGAAACTTTAACACCTTCAGCAACTAACTTAGCTTTTTCATCTAATAAGATTCCCTTAGCCTTCTTGAATTCTTCAACAGTTGCAATCATAGGGAACATGATCTTAAGATCACCATAAACTGAAGCACGAAGTAATGCTCTTAACTGAGTTCTGAATACTTCTTCTCTCTGGAAGCAAAGACGAATAGCACGAACACCTAAGAATGGGTTCATTTCTTCAGGAACTGGAAGAGCCTTTAACTTCTTATCTCCACCGATATCCATTGTTCTAACAACAACTGGACCATTTACATTTTCAAGTACTGTCTTATAAGCTTCATACTGTGAATCTTCTGTTGGAAGTTCATCTGATTCCATATATAAGAATTCAGTTCTGAATAAACCAACACCTTCAGCACCATTCTGCTTAATAGCTTCGATATCATTTGGAGAACCGATGTTAGCTACTAATAATACCTTATGACCATCAGTAGATACTGATTCAGCAGTCTTTAATGTCTTAAGTTCTGCTTTGTAGTCTTCGAATTCTTTTCTTTTAGCTTCATAAGTTGAAACTGTTTCTTCATCAGGGTTAACAAATACATCACCTGTTAAACCATCAAGAACAACCATGTCACCATCATTGACAGTTTCAGTAATAACGTTAGTTGCTACAACTGCTGGGATTTCCATAGATCTAGCTAGGATAGCAGAGTGAGAAGTTCTACCACCGATATCAGTGATGAAACCACGAACTAAGTTCTTATTTAACTGAGCTGTATCAGAAGGAGTTAAATCATGAGCGATGATTACAACTTCTTCATCAATTAAAGCAGGGTTAGGTAAAGACTTACCTAATAAGTTAGCTTTTAAACGAGTAGTTACATCTCTAACGTCAGCTGCTCTTTCTTTGAAATATGCATCATCCATAGATGAGAACATAGTAATGAATAAATTAGCTACATCTTCTAATGCTGCTGGAGCACATAACTTTTCATCATTGATCTTAGCTTCAACCTGTGACTGAAGTTCTGGATCTTCAAGAATCTGAGCATGAGCATCAAATACTGCTGCTTCTTCTTCAGATAAGTTTTTAGTAGCTGCTTCCTTAATTGCAGCGATTTCAAGTTTAACGGCTGCAACGCTCTTGTTATATAAAGCAATTTCAGCTTCAGTGTCTTCAACTGTAGTACGTGTTACAGTTAAATCTGGCATATCTAATTTATATGCTTTAGCAATGGCATAACCACTAGATGCCGCAATACCTTTTACATTTGTCATTTTTGACCTACCTCCATATACTCCATATTTTACAATAAAAGGGGTACAAAATAAAGGAAAGAAGCTCTTTCATATATATTTTTTTGACAAATTTACACAATTTTGAGGGTACAAATTAACTTAAATCTTTCTATATATACCTACAAATGTTGAAAGAAGCCAATTAGGTTCATTTTTTCACTTTTTCAATAGAGAAAAATAGATGTATTCTAGTTGCCAGATCACTCTTTGACTACTGTTTCGTCATCAGATAATTTATACCAATATATTTTTAAATAAGCAAAGAAAATTTCATATTATGAAAATATTGCTTTACAAATAGGAATAACAAGTATAATATAGAAGTGTAAACAGGAGGATAATAATATGAAAGTTATTGTTACTAAAGATTATGAAGAAGCAAGTCAGAAAGCAGCAGAAATCATGCTTGACGTTATTAAAAATAAACCAAACGCAAACCTTGGCCTAGCTACTGGTTCTACACCAATCCGTCTTTATGAATTAATGAGAGAAGATCATAAAGCTAACGGAACAAGCTACAAAGATATCAAATCATTCAACCTTGATGAATATTATGGTTTAGCACAGGATCATCCACAGAGCTATTACTATTTCATGTGCCACCAGTTATTCAATGAATTAGATATCGATAAGAATAATATCAATGTTCCTAAAGGTAAGGGATCTATCGAAGAAGTATGTGATGAATACAATGCATTATTAGCTAAAAATCCAAGAGATATTCAGTTATTAGGGATAGGTTCTAATGGACATGTTGGTTTCAATGAACCAGGTACATCATTTGATTCAGTGACTCACTACATTGCATTAAAGCAGAGCACAATCGAAGACAACGCTAAATTATTCTTCAATGGTGATTTAAGCGCTGTTCCTACTCATGCAATCACTATGGGTATTTCTAATATCATGGAAGCTAAGAAGGTATTATTAATTGCAACTGGTGAAAGAAAAGCTAAAGCAGTTAAAGGCTTAGTTGAAGGACCAGTAACAGAAGATCTACCAGCTTCTATTCTTCAGAAACATGAAGATGCTATTATTATTGTTGATGAAGCAGCTGCATCATTATTATCTAAATAAACTCTTAAGGCGCTTAGGCGCTTTTTTTGTGCTATAATTTTTTCGAGGTGATTTCATGAAGGCAATGAATAAAGACAATCCTAAATACAATGACTGCATAGAAAGAGCATCACAGTTATATGAAAGAAAAGGTGATTTTAGAACACCTTTTATGAGAGATTATAATCGTATTATATTTACTACAGCCTATAGACGTTTAAAACATAAGACACAGGTCTTTTTTGCACCTGATAATGATCATATATGTACACGTGCTGAGCATGTGAACCTCGTAGAATCTATCAGTTATACAATTGCTTATCAACTAGGACTGAATACTGAACTTACACGTGCTATTAGTGCAGGACATGATTTAGGACATGCCCCTTTTGGTCATGGTGGAGAAAAGATTCTTTCTTCTTTGTCTATAAAACATGGATTAGAACCTTTCTGGCATGAAAAGAATAGCCTTCACTTAATAGATGATTTATGTTTATTAGAGGATGATCAACATATTGAACATAATCTTGATCTGACCTATGCAGTAAGAGATGGCATTATTGCTCATTGTGGTGAAGTGAATCAAAGAAGAATTAAACCTAGAGATGAAAAAATCGATTTAAAAGCCTTTAAATCACCAGGACTTTATCAGCCTTATACTCTAGAAGGATGTGTCGTAAAAATCAGTGATAAGATAGCTTATCTTGCAAGAGATATAGAGGATGCATGGAACTTACATATACTTAATGAAGAAGATATGAAAAGCTTAATAGAAGAAATTAATACAGTTGTTCCAGGTTTATTTAAAGCAATTAATAATGGAACAGTGGTCAATTACTTTATTCAAGATGTGATTCATAATAGTACAAAAGACTATATTGGATTGTCTAATGAAGCTTTTGAAATTATGAAGATATTTATGAAGTTTAATTATCAAAAGATCTATGAAATAAAGAAGGTTAAGATTCATACACAATATGTGCAATTGATTCTAGAGAGTCTCTTTTCTTTCTTATATGAGTATGGACATCATGACAATTTTGTTTTAGACTTAAAAAAAGATGCAGAACGTTATCCACTCATTATTAATCATTATCTTAAATGGTTAACACGCTATAGTACTCTACTCCATGATGAACGTTATCAAAATCATATAGTCTATGACTTTGAGAATGATTCACTTGCTTTAGAAAAGAGTATTATTGATTATTTATCAGGGATGACAGATCATTTTATTATTGATGCATTTGATGAATTACTTGCATATAGATAGGGGGAAGTTTTTATGCCAATTAATATTCCAGATGATTTACCAGCATATAAGGTCTTAACTGATGAAAACATCTTTGTTATGAACCAGACACGTGCGACTACACAGCGTATTAGACCTTTAAAAATTTTAATTGTGAATATCATGCCTTTAAAGATTACAACAGAAACGCAATTATTAAGATTATTATCTAATACACCATTACAGCTTGAAGTAGAACTTATTCATATGTCTACACATGATTCTAAGAATGTTCCTAAGGAACATTTACTTACTTTCTATAAGACATTTAAAGATATTAAAGAGAATTCTTATGATGGTATGATTATTACAGGTGCTCCTGTAGAACAGATGCCTTTTGAAGAAGTAGACTATTGGAATGAACTATGTGAAATCCTTGAATGGGCCAAGACACATGTCTTTAGTTCTTTCTTTATCTGCTGGGCTTCACAGGCTGCTTTACATTATTATTATGGTATTGATAAGTACTTATTGAAGCATAAATTAACTGGTGTATATCGTCATCATACTAATCAAAGAAAGATGAGAAGAAAGATTTTAAGAGGTTTTGATTATCAGTTCTATGCACCACATTCACGTTATACAACTGTTTTAAAGGAAGATGTTGCAAGTAATTCTAACTTAGATATACTTGCAGAAAGTGATGATGCAGGTGTCTATTTAGTGGCTTCTAAGGATGGTTCTCAGTTCTTTGTGACAGGACATCCTGAATATGATCCAGATACATTAGATAAAGAATATAAGCGTGACAAAGAGAAACCAGGTGTTATTGCAGAACTACCTAAAAACTATTATCTTGATGATGATCCATCTCAGGAAATACAAGTAAAATGGCGTTCACATGCCTATCTCTTATTCTCTAACTGGTTGAACTATTATGTTTACCAGGAAACACCATATGATTTAAGTGATCTTCATGAACGTAAGAAATAAGCCATCTTTCTAGGTGGCTTTTTACATTAGGAGGTGATTTTATGTTAATTATTCCACTCATTATATTATTGATTTTGTATTTCATGTATTGTTTATTGATGCGTTATGAATCACGTACCTTATGGAGCGGTGTGGGGTTCTTTGGACTTTCCATGATGACTATTATTACAGCATTCTTCTATGCGTTCTACTATTCTGAAACATTAACTCATTATCCACTTATTATGGATATAGGGGTTCTATTAGCCGCTACTGCAGTACTGGTTATCCTATTTTTTCCACTTGCAACTATTATTATGTTCTTTGTAGAAGGAATTAAAGTCATTAAACATGAAGGATTGAAATTGACTAATCTTCTTTCTTTAGGATTTGCGATAGGATTATTTCTTTATCTATTTATAGGACCAATCTTTTTTAAGTCTTCTAATAAAATAATGACAGCTCTCTATGCAATCATATCATTTACGGTTTTCTATTTCTTATCCGTTCTTGCTAGCTATTGCCTTTCTGCTTTCCTAAATACATTCCACTTATTCAAAAAAAGGAAACTGGATTATATAATAGTATTAGGAGCAGGCATCAAAGGAGAACAGGTGACTCCATTACTCGCAAGTAGAATTGATAAGGGAATAGAAATCTTAAAAAAGAATCCCAAAGCCTTACTCATCATGTCTGGAGGACAAGGTAAGGGAGAAGATATTCCTGAAGGAGAAGCCATGGCTCGTTATGCCATCAATAAAGGGATTGATGAGAGTAAGATACTCATTGAAAACAAATCTACGAATACAAAAGAAAATCTCCTATTCTCATCAAAGCTTATGACTAAAGAATCTCCACGAGTTGGACTTGTTACTACGTCCTATCATGTTTTCAGAGCCTTGATTCTTGCAAAAGACTTAGGAATTAGATGTATTGGCTTTGGTTCAGTCACTAAATGGTATTTTACATTAAATGCTTTGATTAGAGAATTCATGGGCTACTTAAGCATGGCAAGGAAGAAGCATAGTATTGTGATTATTCTCTACAGTATATTTATTATTATTTTTTCAATTGTGAGGTAAATGATTATGGGTGCATTAAGTGTATTTTTTCTAATGGGTATATTGTCCACGTTATTTCTTATCTTTGTATCTCTATTCATAGGTATACTCTGTACTTATGTAGTAGGTTATCTTTTTGAAGGATTCCTTGTCTCTTCATTATTAGATACTAAAACCTATCGTGGCTGGATTCCTTTCTATAATAAATATTTACTAGGAAATATCACAGGAGATCATGTGCTCGGCATTATATCTTCTATTTGTGCATTTCCTGTATTAATCATTGGATATGTTTTATTTGTGATGGACGAATTAAACTATCTTTTATTTGTTGTGTTTCTAGTAATATTAATTATTGGTTTTATTGTCGATCATATTATTGCTTATCACTTCTTATCTAAAAGATGTAAATATGCATCATGGCTTATTGTATTAAGTGTTTTCTCTTGTGGATTCCTTCGTCCTATTATCTTGTTTATCACGAAAAATTATAATCAAGTAAGTAAATCTTAATATTTTTGTAAGGAATTTGAGATGTTTCTTTTCAATATTTCACGATATAACTATTGTGAGGTGAAAAGAAATGCGATTATTCAAGAAATGTCTTTTAGTTCTAGGAATTCTATTACTCATATTATCAGGATATATTATATTTCGTTCAGATACTTTTATAGATGATGCTTCTACAAATCATGGCTGGAATCTTATGCTTGTGAATCATACAAATAGAATACCAGATAACTATAAGGTGATTCTTACAAAGCTAGATAATGGAAAAGAAGTAGATTCACGTATTGCGCCTGAATTATCACAAATGTTTAGAGCTGCAAGAAAAGATGATATTTATATGCAGGTGAATGAAGGATATCGATCATCTCATTCGCAACAGAAAATCTTAGATAATCGTACGAATTATTACAAGAGTAAAGGGTTATGTACGCTTCTTGCAAGAAGATATGCATTAAATTATGTGTCAGTCCCAGGTACAAGTGAACATCAATTAGGGCTTGCAGTGGATATAGTAGGGGATAACCGTTATACAACCAATCAGTCTGCTTATAGATGGTTAGAAAAAAATGCATACAAATATGGTTTTGTGAAACGTTATCCTAAGAGTAAAACTTCTATAACACATATTAAGCATGAACCATGGCATTATCGTTATGTAGGTAAGAAAGCTGCCTTAAAGATGCATCAAAAGAATCTATGTTTAGAAGAGTATGTCGAGAGTCTATAATGGACTCTCTTTTATTTGTGGTATACACTAATAATTGGAGGTATTTATATGGATTATATTAAATTACTTGTTGAAGACATTCATTCTGTCACAATGGCAACTATCAATAATGAAGGAAAACCAATCACAAGAATCATAGATCTCATGTTGTATGATGAAGAAGGTATCTATTTCTTGACTGCAAGAGGAAAGAGTTTCTATCAGGAACTGATGGACCAGAAGTATATTTCCTTAACAGGACTCAAAGGAAAAGTATCTTTTAGCTTAAGCGGTAAGATTAAGAATATTGGGTCTCATAAACTTGATGAGATCTTCTTAAAGAATACTTATATGCAGTCTATCTATCCAGAAGATACAAGAAAGGCATTGGATGTCTTTTGTTTATATGAAGCATCTGGTGAATATTTTGATATCAGTGACCCAGCACATATCAAAAGAGTACCTATTACTATTAATAGTAAGGAACATGCTGCTTATTATACCATTACTGATCAATGCATTCACTGTGGCAAATGTGAGACTATTTGTCCTCAACGTTGTATTCATAATGAAGTAATAGATGTCTCACAATGTCTTCATTGTGGGGCCTGTTTAGAGATATGCCCAGTACAGGCAATTGAGTTTAAAGGTGTAAAGAAACGTCGTAAGGAAGATGTCTGCTTGATGAATATGTGTATGATTGAAGATCATGAAGGCCATGTTTTAATACAGAATAAAGTCAATGATTCTTATACTGGTATTACTTTCCCTGGTGGTCATGTAGAAAAAGAAGAAATATTCAAAGATGCTATGATTAGAGAAGTGAAAGAAGAAACAGGTCTTACAATTAAAAATCCATATTTATGTGGTTTATATCATTGGTATAAGCATTCTATTCATAATATTATTCTAGTCTATAAGGCAAGTGAGTATGAAGGAACGCTTCATTCAAGTGATGAAGGAGAGGTTTATTGGATTGACGAAGAAGATTTTCTTAAACAGCCACTTGCAACAGGTATGGAGTATGTATGGGACATAGTTCATAAGCAACATCAAGAGTGTATTATGTCTAATATGGGAGAACATAAAAGAGGGGATTTATTCTAAATAATAACTTTTGATAATTTTCATTTGGTGTAAATCGTTTTCATTTGGTGAAAATAAATTATAATGATTTTTATTGTGTATATAATACATACAGAAAAGATGAACGGAGGTAAAGGAAATGAGTTTTCCAAAAGGATTTTTATGGGGTGGCGCAGTTGCTGCCAATCAGTGTGAAGGTGCTTATTTAGAAGATGGTAAAGGTTTATCAGTACCAGATATGTTACTTGGTGGAGATGTAAATACTCCAAGAACATTCTTACCAAAGACTGATAAGACTGCTTTCTATCCAAGCCATGAAGCAATTGATTTCTATCATCATTATGCTGAAGATATTGCTTTATTTGCAGAAATGGGATGGAATGTATTCAGATTATCAATCAACTGGGGTAGAATTTTCCCTAATGGTGATGATGAAACACCTAATGAAGAAGGTTTAGCTTTCTATGACAAGGTATTTGACGAATGTAAGAAACACAATATTGAACCTTTAGTTACATTATGTCATTATGAAATTCCTTGGAACATTGTAACTAAATACAATGGTTTCTCTGATAGAAGAGTGATTGATATGTTTGTTAAGTATGCAACTACTTGTATGAAGCGTTATAAGGATAAGGTTAAATACTGGTTAACATTCAACGAAATCAATATCGCATGTATGGGTGAAGGTGGATTAGGTGACCTTTATGGTTTAGGTATCATGGATCCAGAAGATGTAAACTCTGATGAACGTATTCCACTAAACAAATTAAAATCTAACCCTCAGAAAACATTTGAAGCATTACATAATCAGTTTGTTGCAAGTGCATTAGTTGTAACAGAAGGTCATAAGATCAATCCTGATTTCATGATTGGTAACATGATTGCTCATACAACTTTATATCCATTAACACCAAATCCAAAAGATATTCTTGCAGCATTTAATGAAGATAACTTTAAGAATAACTTCTGTGGTGATGTACAGGTTCGTGGTGAATATCCAACATATATGTTCAGATATTTCAAGGATCATGGCATTGATACTTCATTTATTACTGAAGAAGATAAGAAGATTATTAAAGAAGGTGTTATTGACTTCTATACATTCTCTTACTATATGTCTAACTGTGTAACAGTTGATGAAAATGCTGAAAAGACAAATGGTAACCTTGCAACAGGTGCTAAGAACCCTTATTTAAAGGCTTCTGACTGGGGATGGCAGATTGACCCTGATGGATTAAGATATACATTAAATATCCTACATGACCGTTATCCTCATACACCATTAATGGTTGTAGAAAATGGTTTTGGAGCATTCGATAAGGTAGAAGAAGATGGTTCTGTACATGATACTTATAGAATTGATTACTTCAGAGATCATATTAAAGCAATGGATGAAGCTATCGAAGATGGTGTACCACTAATCGGTTATACAACTTGGGGACCAATCGACTTAGTATCTGCAGGTACTGGACAGTATGCGAAACGTTATGGTTTCATCTATGTAGATAGACATGATGATGGAACTGGGGACTTCTCTAGAAGCAAGAAAGATTCATTCTACTGGTATAAGAAAGTCTGCGAATCTAACGGTGCTGATTTAGACTAATACAAAAAGACGTAACTCATATATTGATATGATGACCTCCCAGTAGACGGTGCAAATAATTAAAAGCACTGTTTGCTGAGGAGGTTTTCTTATGGGAAGAAAAAGTAAGTTTTCAAAAGAACAAAAAATTGAAATATGTAGAAGATACTTAGATGGCAGTGAATCAGT
>NZ_JACRWG010000030.1:0-30565 GCF_014306455.1 Catenibacterium faecis | reverse complement strand
TGACGTTTCTAAATTAACTAAACCATAAAATTCAACTATTCTATTTTTTCTAAATTATTCAAACTTGTTTTTAAGTTTGTCTTTTTTTATACGTTTTGATTGATTTTTGTTTCACACTTCATCCTCCTGTCTTATTTATCATACTAAAAAAAGTTCCAAAAAGGAACTCTTACATGAAACTACTAAAATCATGATTGATGATTTCTTTACAAGAGAAGATTCCATCTTCATACGTACATATAAAGATAGCACAGTTCTTAATCCCCTTCTTATAGTGAGCTACATTATATTCTTCAAAGTTTCTAATAAAGTTGGCACAAGCAGCTCCATGAGATACAACAAGGACATTATCACCTTTTGTATTTTCCATAATTTCTGTGATAGTCTTTACAACTCTTTTCTGTACTTCATCCTGTGATTCTCCACCATAAGTTTTAAAGTAATCTAGATAAGGAAATGGTGGATTAAGACATTCATCTTTTCCTTCAAAGACACCAAAGTTCATTTCTTTTAATCCCTTTAAACGTGTATAAGGCATATTATGATGTGTAACTATTTCAAGTGTATCACTCGCTCTTTCACTTGTGCTGCAATAAGCATCATCAATCTGAATATGATTATTATCAAACCATTTTCCAGCTACTTCTGCCTGTTTAATTCCAATTTCTGTAAGAGGTGCATCACACCATCCCTGAATCTTATGTTGTGCATTAAATAAAGTCTGTCCATGACGCATTAAATAAAGTGTTTTCATTGTAATTCCTCCTTTATATTTGTACAATAAAATTATAAAACATGGGAGTTACTACCGTGCAAGTAAAAAGGAGAAAATATTTATGTATACGATGAAAGAGGTATGTAAGATAGTAGGATGGAGCTATGAAACATTAAAATATTATTGTAAGGAAGGTCTTATACCAAATGTGAAAAGAGATAAGAATAACTATCGTATCTTTGATGAGAATAATATTGAATGGATCAAAGGCTTACAGTGTTTAAAGAAATGTGGAATGAGTTTAAAGGATATGCGTCAATATCTTGATTATTGTATGCAGGGTCCTGTTTCTATTCCAGAGCGTGTAGATATGCTTAATGAGACAAAAGAAGATTTAGAAAGAAGACTATCAGAAATACAAGAATCTTTAGACTATATTGAACAGAAGAAAGAACTCTATAGAGATATGCAGGAAGGTAAGAAGCCTTATGTAAGTTATGTATATCATGTAGAGAATTAGGTGATACTATGATAGGTACAGTAGATTTTAATATGATTCTAGAATTGAATCGTTTCTTGAAGAAAGAAGGGTATGATTATTCTGTTCATTCTATTGGTGGATGTGCAAGTTGTGGTCTTAATTTGAGATGTGAGGGAAAAGAAAGTGATTTAGAAGATGTGATGAAGGTCATAAATGACTTTCTTAAGAATAAGTGGTTAAAGGCTGTTCCTAGTCTAGAAGATCCCTATACTCTTGGTATCATCTCTACATTTCATAAGGAGGAGAAGTGATGTTTCAGTTAAACTATCAAAGTCATAAATCTGTCTATGAACAGATTGTAGATAATATTAAGGAACAGATTATGACAGGTGTATTAAAAGAAAATACCCAATTACCAACAGTAAGAGAACTCTCTCAACTATTAACTATTAATCCTCATACAGTTCAAAAAGCATTTCAGACATTGGACCAGGAAGGCTATATCTATACAATTGTGAATAAAGGTACTTTTGTATCATCAAGAAAACATGTAAAGATAGATGAACAGAAAATCGATGATACGATTCATATGATTGTAGAAGGTTATAAAGAATTAATCCACATGGGTATGACTCAAGATGAAATACATAATAAGATTCTAGAAAATATGAAAGGAAGCCCTCATGATTAAAGTAAAAGACTTATATAAAGTGATTGATGGTGAGGTTGTTCTTGATCATCTCAATATGCAGGTAGAAGAAGGATCTATCTATGGTTTGATTGGTCCTAATGGAGCAGGTAAAACAACACTCATTAGACATCTGGTGGGTGTCTTAAAACAGGATGCAGGAAAGATTTTTATAGAATCACAGCCTGTTTATGAAAATATAGAATTAAAAAGAAAGATAGGCTATATATCTGATGAGATGTATTTCATAGAAACAAACTTAGAAAGAAATGCGAAAGTCTATAAAGACCTTTATCCATCATGGAACCAGGAAAGATTTAAAGAACTCTACAAAACATTTAAATTAAATCCTACAAAGAAGATAATGACATTCTCTAAAGGAATGAGAAAACAAGCATCATTTTGTTTAATTATGTCTACAATGCCTAAATATCTTATTTTAGATGAACCTATAGATGGATTAGATCCAGTCGCAAGAAAATTAGTTTGGAAATATATTATTGATGATGTTGCCCAAAGGAATCTAACAGTTCTTATTTCTTCTCATAATTTAAAAGAATTAGAAGGAATAGTGGATCATGTAGGTATATTGTATAAAGGTAAAATTATGAAGGAGTTTGATTTAGAATATATTCAAACGCATATTCATAAAATACAGGTTTCATTTGGAGACAAAGAAGTTCATTTAGATGATTTAAATATTGCGTATCAGTAGGAAAGAGGTTCAGTAAAAATATTGATTATTGAAGACTCTCTTTCTAATATTAGAAAGGTTATAGGAGATCAATCTCCTCTTATCTTTGATATACTTCCTTTAAGTCTGGAAGAACTCTTTATATATGAAGTAGGAGGAGAAGATGATGATGTCCAAAAACTCATATT
The DNA here is from genome assembly GCF_014306455.1 of Catenibacterium faecis. Lineage (NCBI taxonomy): Bacteria > Bacillati > Bacillota > Erysipelotrichia > Erysipelotrichales > Coprobacillaceae > Catenibacterium > Catenibacterium faecis. The sequence goes on along the minus strand of NZ_JACRWG010000030.1, from coordinate 27,799 downwards.
TTAATAAAACCTTCTTTAAAAACCTTATGAAACGTTTCTGGATCATTGGTTTAGGGATGATGGTATCCTATGTTTTATTATATCTTTATCCTATCTACCAGGGTGCAAGTTCAGAGGGGTATCAATACTATGCAGCCTATCTCAAGGAATCTTATTTTGCAGGTAATCTTATTATCTCTACTATTGCGGTACTTACAAGTGTGGCTTTACTCTATTTTTATCATAACCGTACAGCCTCTACAATTATTCATTCTATGCCTATAAAAAGATCAGAACTATATTGGACATCTTTTACTGTAGGAATGATTTTAATGTTTGTACCTCTTACTCTTACAACAGGGATACTCATATTCTATGGGAAAACAATTCCTTTATATTATAGAGAACTTTCAATCAACCATTGTTTAAGCTGGTTTTTGATTCAAAGTGCACTCATATTCTTTGCGTATGGCATTACACAATTCTGTGGTATTATCACGGGTAATCTCTATACGCATTGTATATTAGGAATATTTTTTAATAGTCTACCTTGGCTTAGTTCACAGTTTTTTACTATTCTTAAATCAGCCTTTACTTATGGTGTAGAAGAACCTTCTGTCGCTTTTGAGAACTATTCTACTGCCTTCAATTATGTATTAAATCTAGAAAAATGGCTCACATTATATACTCTTGCTTATTTGACTATTTATATTGCGATAGGCATCAGTTTGGTCTTTATTGCCTACTTCATTTATAAACGTGTTAAGTTAGAATACATTGGTTCTTCTGTGGTTTTTGACCGCTTAAAAGATATAGTTGTCATTATAGGGACTCTTGTACTCTCTTCATTTGTGACATTCTTATTTATATCCAATGAAACATCAATTCATACAATGCGTATCACTTTTGTGATTATAGGTATCATTGATTCATTTATAGGTTACTATATTTCAAGAATGATTGCAGATATGACACTTTATGTCTTTAATAAGAAGAACTTTAAGAAGTTTATCATCTATCTTGTGGTCTTCTCACTCATGTGCGTCTTCTTTGTCTTTGATATCACAGATGAAGAAAATAAGATTCCAAAAACAGGTACTGTATCTTATGTGACATTCAGTTCTGATTATTCAGGTAATCAGGATGTTAAACTGAATGATTCAGATACAATAGATATAATTCATGATATACATAAAGATATCTTAAAAGCACCACATAACTCTAATGATTCTTCTCATTATTTCAACATTACGTATCATCTCGTAGATGGTAAAACACTCACACGTTCCTACAACATATCACAAGACTGTTTCGATAAATATGTGAAGGATGATATGAAGTCTCTTTATACAAATGTCTCTTATATGAACCAGATCTTTAGAAATATGCATTGGGTAGAAGTATCTGTTATGAACTATAAAGATGATACAATGGACGATACAGTCTATTTAAAAGAAGATGATTTTAGAGGTTTGAAATATGCCTTAAGAAAGGACTATGAAACTCTTTCGATGGATACTATTTCAGACGCAATTAATAACTATAATTATAGTATTGAAGTCATTAATGATGCAGATTATGTACTCACTTTCTATATTAATAAGGATTTTGAGAATACAGTGACATACTTTAAAAAGAGAGGCTATTATAGAAAGATATTTAAGTAAAAAGACGTATCACCAAATAGGTGATACGCTTTTACTTTACAATATAGAATTGTGCACTATAGGCAGGTAATGTCATTTCTATTTCATTATTTATATGAATTTCTTTATCTAGATTATGTGATTTACCACTATATAATTCATTATCTGAATTTAATAGAAGAGTCAATGTTTCAGGCTGATCTACTTTATAAGTATATGTCTTATCTACATTATGGAAGTTAAAGAAAGCGACTATTGTTTCTTTATCACTCATACGTTTAAAGACATAAATACAATCCTGTTCCTGATGACAATCCACCCACTTAAATCCTCTTTCACTAAAGTCATACTGTGATAAAGAAGGATGTGTTAAATAGATCTTATTTAATTTTCTCATGAAGTGAAGGAAAGAATCATGTATAGGATACTTCAATAAGAACCAGTCTGGTTCTTTTGTTTCATCCCATTCTCTAAACATCGCAATCTCATTACCCATGAAGTTAAGTTTCTTACCAGGATGCGCAAACATATACATATAAAGTGCTTTGACCTGTGCAAACTTCTCTTCATACTCACCATACATCTTATCAATAATAGTTTTCTTACCATGCACCACTTCATCATGTGAGAATGGAAGAATAAAATGTTCATTATAGAAATACATCATAGAGAATGTAAGCTTATGATAGAAAGAAGGTCTTTCTTCTGGAGTCTTCATAAAGTAATCTAATGTATCATTCATCCATCCTAGGTCCCATTTATAATCAAAACCTAAACCACCTTGGTCAACAGGACGTGTTACACCTTGATAAGAAGATGAATCTTCGGCGAAAAGAAGAGTATGAGGAACTCTCTGTTTAAGTCCTTTATTAAAGTTCTGAACAAAGCGAATCGCTTCTCTATTCTCTCCACGACCACTATTACCCTGCCAGTAAATAAGATTACCTACTGCATCTAGTCTTAAGCCATCGATATGATATTCCTTTAACCAGTAATAAGCAGAAGAATTCAAGAATGAACATACATCCCCACGAGAATGCTGGAAATTACATGTACCCCATTCACTCTTACCTACTGCATCATTAGGGTAATTATAAAGAGGTGTACCATCATAGTTATTCAAACCAAATCCATCAATCGCAAAATGAACAGGTACAAAATCAAGAATAACCGCAATATTATTTTCATGACACTTCTCTACAAAATATCTTAAATCATCAGGAGTACCATAACGAGATGTAGGGGCAAAATAACCCGTAGGCTGATAACCCCAGCTTAAATCATTAGGATATTCATTTAGAGGCATGATTTCTAAGAAGTTATAATGATTTTCTTTTAAATAAGGAATAATTAAATCAGCCATTTCACGATATGTATACCAGTCATCTGCTTCTTCACCTGGTTTCTTCCAAGAACCAAAATGCATTTCATACACATTAATAGGCATATCTTCACTAAATCTTTGATTTATCCAAGCATCATCATGGAATGTATACTGATTCATATCAAAAATAATAGATGCATTATTAGGACGTACTTCACTTGTATACATATAAGGATCACAGTGATCTACAAAAGACCCATTATTATAAATACGATACTTATACATCTGTCCCACTTTCGCATTTGATATAGTCGCTTCAAAGAACTGACCATTTCCACAACGGTTCATAGGTGTTTCCTGCCAGTCATTAAATTCCCCAATAACTGCCACATGAGATGCTGCTGGCGCATATGTTCTAAAAGTCACGCCATTCATATGAACAAAAGCACCTAGATACTTATAAGTCTCAAATTCCTGTCCATTATAAAAATTATTAAAATCCATATGTTACCCTCCAATTTCTCTACTTTAATCATAAGATAATTAGAAGAAAATTTCATCTGACATTTTAAACGATTTGTTTGGAATTACACATGTAAAAACCCTCCACTTAAGGGAGGGTTTGGTGATGATTATAAGTGATAATCCATAGGATATGTTAAGTATTCTAATGTATCTAACTGATCAACAGTGACAACTCCAGCTGGTGCTCTAAGTAAACTAGGAATTCTATTTACTATAGTAGCACATGTATGTTCTACTGTAGCTGGTTTAACTACATGGAATTCAGTATCTGGTTCGCCAGTAATCTTCCAATCACACATATCACCATCATCAGGACCATAGACCTTACCAATGCACTGTGTTTCAATAATAGGACCCTGGAATGTTTCTGTAGTAACGACTGCAGCCATACCAATACAATTTCCTTTTGGAATTGTTTCACCCATTGTTTCAGAATACAAATCAGTATCATGGAAATAAGGCACACATTTTTGTGTCTGTGACTTAATAGTCCATCCCATACGAGATGCGAGAGCTTCATTTGAGTTCCATACATAAGATGGTTCAATTTCTTCAGGATGGGCAATTGTTGCTTCAAACTCTTCAGGTGTTAAACCTACACCATGTGCTTTCGCAAGGGCTAAACCATATTCTTCTACATTGTAACTAACTGCCCCTTCAATCTTAGTAATAGTATGACAAGAACCAGCTACTAAACCAACCATGTTCACCCAGAATGTATCTTCCATACCACTACCTACAAATGTACATCCTGTTTCTTTCGCAAGAACATCTAACTTATTCATTCTTACTGGATCAGTTGTCCATGCATCTGTAGCTTCTTCACATGTAGTGATGACATTAATACCTCTACTTAAGCACTTTTCAAAATGATCAAAACAATCACTCACAAGTGAGAATAATGTCACGACTGCAACATCAGCATCACAATTATCCAATACTTCATCGGCATCACTACTGATCTTTACACCAGTCTTAATACCTAGTTCTGCATAATCACCTACATCCATGCCCACAATTGCAGGATTATTATCAATGGCTCCGACAATCTGCGCACCTTTCTCATACAAATAACGTAAGATGTATTTACTCATCTTACCACAACCATACTGTACAACTTTAATCTTTTCCATATGAAATACCTCCTAACTAAAGGATAAACCCTCATCAATGATGAGGGTCAACCTTTTTATAGGCAATTGGGACTTGTAATCTTAGATACATAGAACGTTCATTATCTTTAAAGAATGTGAGTTCTATTAATACTTCACATATATAATCGCCAATCACGTCATAATTATTATCCATACAATACTTTAGTAATCTTCCTGCATACTCTTTTTCATTATTAAAATCATCCATATAAATACAAGCATACATACCACTCTCTAATGTCTGTACAGATTCCTTTTTAGGAAAGAGTTCATCTACAAAAATAAATATATCATGTGTAATAAACTCCTGTTTCAGGAATCTCTTTCTCTTAAGAAAAGTTCCCACATTACAATAATAGATTTGGGGAAGATGTTCTTCTAATAATTGATCTTTGAATTCTTTGAGTATTACTTCATACCCATCCTGATCATAATCATAGAAGTTCTTATTCACTCGTTTGGCATAGATGTGACGTTCATCAATATACTCAGTTGTCAAAGTGCCAGGTGTAGGGGATTTGCGGTATCTTTCAAGAGAATAGATTGTACGTTTGATTGCATTTCTTTTGCGTATAATATCATCCATCTCTTTCTCTATAGAACGCTGTTTCTTAATCAGTATCGCTTCTATAAGAGTAGGATCTTCTTTATCCAACAATTCCTTGATTTCCTTCAAGTTCATTCCTAACTCTTTCATATACCCTATTAGATCAAGTCTTGCATTCTGCTTCATATCATAATAACGATAGCCTGTATCTTCATCAATATAGATAGGTGTCAATAATCCCCATTTATCATATAAACGGAGCGTATTAATACTTACATGATTAATTTTAGCCATCTTCCCAATAGAAATTAAACCCTCATGCATACAATCACCTCTTTCTATAATTCTACCATTTTTACAAGACTAACTTGTAAGAAAAATGTTAGAATGGAAAAAAAGGGGGGGTTAAGGTATGTCTATACTTACTGATACAATTAGAAAACAGTTCAAAGAAGGGGACGATATCAGAGATGAAGGTTTGACTACACCTGATACAGTTCAACGATTTGATAATATTCTTTATGGTGATGATCCAGAATGGAATACAATGGATCTCTATATTCCTAAAGAAGAAAAAGAAAAACTTCCTATTATTATTAGTTTCCATGGTGGAGGCTGGGTTTATGGAGATAAGGAAAGATATCAATATTATTGCATGAGTCTTGCAGAAAGAGGTTTTGCGGTCATTAACTTTACTTATCGTCTCGCACCAGAATTCAAACATCCTGCACCACTTGTTGATATGAATCAAGTTGCTCATTGGATCATGAATCATGCAAAGGATTATTTTTTAGATACAGAACATATATATGGTGTAGGAGATTCTGCAGGAGCGCATTTACTAGTTCTCTATGCATCTATTCTTACAAATAAGGAATATGCTTCTACCTATGACTTTAAAGTACCAGAAGGCTTTCATTTTAGTGCACTCGCATTAAATTGTGGTGCTTATAACATCACGCCTGAATTAGAATTGACAGGAGAACTTATGAAAGAATATCTGCCTCTTGGAGGAACAGAAGAAGAATTTAAAGCAATCGATCCAAAACAATATATTACTTCAGACTTCCCTCCATGCTTTGTAATGACAGCAGAAGGGGATTTCTTGGTAGAAGATGCACTTACAATGAGTCAAGTACTGACTCATCGTAATGTCCCTCATATGTATAAATACTATGTAGGAGATAAACCTCTCAATCATGTCTTCCATTGTAATATAAAACTCAAGGAAGCAACACAATGTAATGATGAGGAATGTCAATTCTTCAGGGACTATTAAAAGAGGTAATTTAAAATAACTAGGGTGCATTTCTTTCCCTTTACTTTTCTCATTATTCAAATCATTTTTAAACAATTCATTCCATGTTTAATCTTTCGCTTTATCAATATGAAATTGAGTTGATCCATAGCTGTATCTCCTGTATTTATTCAAACATACAAAAAAAGGTTGCAACAATTACTGTTGCAGCCTTTATGTTTTATAACCCTGTATATCCCATTAAATCAAAGTCTACCTGCTTAGCAACGTCACGGCCTTCTCTAATAGCCCATACGACTAAAGACTGACCTCTACGGACATCACCTGCACTATATAACTTACTAATATTAGTATGATGATCATTTTCATCACATTTTACAGTATTTCTTGCATCTAATTCTACACCAAATGCGTTAATGATTGGCTTCTGTGCCCCGATAAATCCTGCTGCAATAAGCACTAGATCACAAGGTACTGTCTTTTCACTACCAGGTACCTGTTCAAATGAACGACGACCATCTTTCACTACAGTCTGTAGTTTTACAATCACAGCCTGTTTTACATTACCTTTACTATCAAGAATAAATTCCTTTACTGTACTATTATAGACACGAGGATCTTCACCAAATACTGCAATGTTTTCTTCCTGTCCATAATCAGTCTTCTTGACTAAAGGCCATTCTGGCCATGGATTAGAATCCGCTCTAACAAGTGGTGGTTCAGACATCATTTCTAGCTGTAATACAGACTTTGCGCCATGTCTAATTGCTGTACCAACACAGTCGTTTCCTGTATCACCACCACCGATGACTAATACATTCTTACCTTTCGCATTAGGATACTGTCCATCCTTGAATTCACTATTTAATAATGACTTAGTCACCTGAGTTAAATAGTCTACAGCGAATAAAATATTATTACCTTCTCTACCAGGTACATTAATATCTCTAGGTTCCTTAGCACCTACTGCAAGAATAACTGCATCATATTTACTTAATAATTCTTTTGCCTGTTTTTTAGTTGTAATGTCTTTATTTGTAAAGAACTTTACACCTTCTGCAATCATCTTATAAATACGACGATCAATGATATTCTTCTCAATCTTCATATTAGGAATACCATACATTAATAGTCCACCTAAACGATCTTCTCTTTCATATACATCACAATCATATCCACGTTGATTAAGTGTATCTGCAGCAGCTAAACCAGCAGGACCTGAACCAATAACTGCAATCTTTTTACCAACACGCTTTAATGGTGGTACTGGTTCTTCTAATAGATGTTCATAAGCATATTCAATAATCGCATGTTCATTTTCTTTAACTGATACAGCATCACCATTTAAAGAACATGTACATGCTTTTTCACATAATGCAGGACATACTCTAGAAGTGAATTCTGGGAAGTTATTTGTCTTCTTTAAACGTTTATGAGCCTGTTCATACTTACCTTTAAATACTAAATCATTCCATTCAGGAATTAAATTATTTAAAGGACAGCCAGAAAACATACCTTTAATCTTCTGGCCGTACTGACAAAATGGAATACCACAGTCCATACATCTTGCACCCTGTTTCTGCTGTTCTTTAGTAGACAAAGGGATATGGAATTCATCGAAGTTCTTAATACGTTCTGTAGGAGGAACCTCATAAGATGTCTCACGTGCATAATCTAAAAATCCAGTTTTCTTACCCATGACTATTTTCCTCCTTTCATAGCTGCATTAAATGCTTCTACCTTAGCCTGATCTTCATCTAGACCCTGTGACTGATAATAAGCAATCAGATCCATCATCTTCTTATAATCATGTGGGATGATCTTCTTAAACTTACCAATATATGTCTTGAAATCATCTAAGAACATCTTGGCTTTCTCTGAACCAGTATACTTATAATGATTTTCAATTAATTCTCTTACTGTCTTAATATCATATGGCTTATTGACTTCAGAATATTCTACAAGTGCACCATTTAGTTTTTCATATAAATCATTATTTGGATCATAGATATACGCAATACCACCACTCATACCAGCAGCAACATTTCTACCTGTTTCACCTAAAATAACAACTAAACCACCTGTCATATATTCTAATGCATGGTCACCGACACCTTCTACAACAGCCTTAGCACCAGAGTTTCTTACACAGAAACGTTCACCAGCAACACCATTGATATAAGCTTCACCACTTGTTGCACCATATAAAGCAACGTTACCAATAATAATATTGTCTTCAGCCTTGAATGTAGCTTCATGAGGTGTCTTCACAATAATCTTACCACCAGACAAACCTTTACCTAAGTAGTCATTAGAATCACCTGTTAATTCAAGTGTTAATCCTTTAGGAATAAAGGCACCAAAGCTCTGACCACCAGCACCAAATGCATGTACTGTAATAAAGTCATCTTCTACAAAATTACCTAAAGCCTTAGTAATATGAGAACCAAGAATAGTACCAAATGAACGGTCTGTATTAGACACTTCTACAGAAACTTCTGTCTTCTTATGAGACTGAGATGCCTGTTCTAATGCCTTTAATAATACCTTTGTATCAAGTACTTCATTTAATTTGAAGTCATATACATGAGCTGGATTAAAGCAGTTATGTGCATCATTTGCATATGTGCTATCTAAGATCTTAGATAAGTCTATATGATATTGATCTGCAATATCCTTCTTCTTTAATAAGTCAGTATGACCAACCATTTCATCGATTGTTCTAAATCCTAGCTGAGCCATATATTCACGCATTTCTTCAGCAACAAACTTCATGAAGTTTACTACATATTCAGGTTTACCTGTAAATCTCTTACGTAAGATAGGGTTCTGAGTTGCAACACCTACAGGACATGTATCTAAGTTACATACACGCATCATAACGCATCCCATAGTAATAAGTGGTGCTGTCGCAAAACCATATTCTTCTGCACCAAGTAAACATGCAATCGCAAGATCTCTACCAGTTAATAATTTACCATCTGTTTCAATTACGACACGATCTCTTAAATCATTCATGATTAATGTCTGATGTGCTTCCGCAAGACCTAATTCCCAAGGAAGACCTGCACTATAAACTGAGTTTCTAGGTGCTGCACCAGTACCACCATCATAACCAGAAATAAGAATAACTTGAGCACCTGCTTTCGCAACACCTGAGGCAATAGTACCAACACCTGCTTCAGATACTAACTTAACACTAATACGTGCTGCTTCATTCGCATTCTTTAAGTCATAGATCAACTGAGCTAAGTCTTCAATAGAATAAATATCATGATGAGGTGGTGGTGAAATAAGTGATACACCTGGAGTACTGTGACGAGTCTTCGCAATCCAAGGATAAACCTTACCTGCAGGTAAGTGTCCACCTTCACCAGGTTTTGCACCCTGAGCCATCTTGATCTGAATTTCACTGGCAGAACATAAGTATTCACTTGTGACACCAAAACGACCACTCGCTACCTGTTTAATAGCTGAACATGTAGAATCACCATTAGGGCGAGTGACAAAACGTTCTGCATCTTCTCCACCTTCACCTGAGTTACTCTTACCATGTAATCTATTCATTGCGATAGCCATTGTTTCATGCGCTTCTTTAGAAATAGAACCATAACTCATAGCACCTGTCTTAAAACGTTTCACAATGTTTTCTACAGGTTCTACTTCTTCTAGAGGGATAGGTTTTCTCTTACTGAAGTCAAAGTCTAATAAACCACGTAAGTTAATGCCTTCTTCTTCCTGACCAATAGTTTCAGAGAATTCCTTAAATAACTTATAATCACCTAAACGTGTTGCCTGCTGTAATAAGTGAATTGTCTTAGGGTTATAAAGATGGTTTTCTTTATGACTTCTTTCTTTATGGAATCCTCCAGAATCAAGTGTAGGATTTACATCATATCCAAGAGGATCAAAAGCCTGATTATGTAATGCATTTATATCAGCTTCAATATCCTTTAAAGTAATACCTTCAACTCTACTAACTGTATGAGGGAAGTATGTATCAATCACTTCTTTAGAAATACCAATGGCTTCAAAGTTCTGAGAACCACGATAAGACTGTAAAGTAGAAATACCCATCTTAGAAGCAATCTTGACGATACCAGAAAGTACAGCATGATTATAATCTTCTACTGCAGCATAGTAATCCTTTTCTAATAAGCCATCTTCTACAGCCTGATGAATTGTATCCTGAACAAGATAGGCATTAATAGCACTTGCACCATAACCAAGTAATGTCGCAAAATGATGTACTTCTCTTGTTTCACCAGATTCAATAATTAAAGCCATCTTCATTCTCTTCTTAGTACGTACTAAATAAGAGTTCACACTTGCGACTGCAAGTAATGCTGGAATAGCACAATGGTTATCATCTACACCACGGTCTGAAAGAATAATAATGTTTGCACCACGATGATATGCTTTATCTACTTCAATAAAGAGATGATCTAAAGCTTTCTTAAGAGATGTATTCTTATAATAAAGTGTAGAAATAGTTTCACTTTCAAAATCATCTGTATGAAGATGTTTTAATTTAAGAATATCTGTATTTGTAAGAATAGGATTATGAATATGTAATAAACGACAGTTATCAGGTGAATCATTTAAAATATTTCCTTCAGTACCAATATCTAATGAAGTAGATGTGACAATCTCTTCACGAATAGAATCGATAGGAGGGTTAGTTACTTGGGCAAATAACTGTTTAAAGTAATTAAAGAGTGGCTGATGCATAGTACTCATTGCAGCAAGAGGGGCATCATTACCCATAGCGATAATAGGTTCATTACCATTAGTAGCCATTGGAATAATATAGTCTTTAATATCTTCATACTTATAACCAAAAGCAGTCTGTAATGTTTCTAGCTTTTCATCACTAATGACTTCTACTCTTTCATTAGGAATCTTTAAATCCTTTAAGTATGTGAGATGTGAATCAAGCCATTCACCATAAGGTTCCTTTTGTGCATAATAGTCCTTTAACTCATCATCATTAATAAGAACGCCCTTCTTAGTATCTACAAGAAGCATCTTACCAGGACGTAAACGATCCTTAACCACAATATCTTCTGTAGGAACATCTAAAGAACCTACTTCAGAAGATAAGATTAAATAAGAGTCTTTAGTAATATAATAACGAGAAGGTCTTAAACCATTTCTATCAAGTACAGCACCCATTAATTCACCATCAGAGAATAAAATAGAAGCTGGTCCATCCCAAGGTTCCATGACTGTAGCGTTATAAGCATAGAAATCTTTCTTCTTTTTAGACATAGAAGGATTGTTTTCCCATGGTTCTGGAATACACATCATAACAGCACGAGGAAGTTCCATACCACTCATAACTAAGAATTCTAATGTGTTATCTAACATTGCAGAATCTGAACCATTTACATCTACAACAGGGAATACCTTTTCTGTATCTAATACATCACATTTCATGTTTTCTTCACGAGAAAGCATGTTGTTCGCATTACCTCTAATTGTATTAATTTCACCATTGTGGACAATAAAGCGGTTTGGATGTGCTCTTTGCCATGATGGATTTGTATTAGTAGAGAAACGAGAATGCACTAATGCAATCGCACTCTTATAATCTTCATCCTGTAAATCACTAAAGAAACTTCTTAACTGTCCTACAAGGAACATACCTTTATATACAATAGTACGGCTAGATAATGAACATACATAAGTATTTTCATTACTCTGTTCAAAAATTCTTCTTGCTTGATAAAGAAGACGATCAAAAGGAAGACCTACTTCACAATCATCAGGTTTCTTTACAAAACCCTGCATAATATAAGGCATTGCATCAATCGCTTTAGTACCTAATACCTCTTTATGTGTTTCTACCTTTCTCCATCCAAGGAAAGTCATACCTTCCTTAGTAATAATCTTTTCAAACATAGTCATAGCCTGATGTCTTTCTAGTTCATTCATAGGGAAGAAGAACTGACCTACACCATAATGACCTTCCTTAGGTAACTGGAAATCCTTTACACTCTTCTTGAAGAATGTATAAGGAATCTGTGTGAGGATACCAACACCATCACCTGTTTCTCCCTTTGCGTCCTTACCTGCTCTATGCTCTAACTGTTCTACAATCTTTAACGCATTTGATACTGTCATATGCGTTTTTACACCTTTGATATTAACAACTGCACCAATACCACAGTTATCATGTTCAAAAGATGAATCATATAAACCTTTGTTCATGCACACACCTCCTATATAAGTGAAACTATATTACAAAATATTTTTATCATTGTAAAGAAAAATTGTTAATAAAGTTGTAAAATGTTTGTAAAATTTATGAATATGCGAAAAATAACATAATATAACTTCATTAAAGCGAAATAGCATAATAAAAAGAAAGCCTTTACGACTTTCTTGTGATAATTTCTTCTTGGATATGCTTAATACGATGATACATACCTGGATGATCATAAGAGGTATATTCAATGAAGTCTGCAGGATACAAATCTATATCATAATAATGATAAAAATCAATCATTTCATATTAAAAACTCTCTTTATTCATTACTGAAATTAAAAAATATATAAAAATCATTGGTATTAATATTGAAATGCAAGCGCATACGTACTATAATACCCATAGAATCTAGAACGCAAATAAATGACTGCTTGAAATTGCAGAAGGACAAATATTATAAAACCATTTCTCAATTAATGCCTATCAACTTATTGTCATTCCTAAATACTGCGAATATATAATCCGGATTGTTCCTCACTGCATGTTGCCTCTAGATAAGAAAAAAAAGAACCCTGCGAGGTTCTTTTTTTTCTTAGTCTACATTAGATGCATAGAAATGAGTTGTCTTATAGTTATACACCATACGTGATACATTAAATAGCTGTCCATTAGAAAGATGTACATAATCTTCTACTTCTAATGCTGGACTACCTTCTTCTAATCCTAGAATAGAAGCTTCCTGTGCACTTAACTGTTTAACATGGAAATACTTATCTGCAAAACCAATACTTAACTTTAAATCATTCTTAATATAACTATAGATTGACTGACTTGCAATACGACGATCAAGTGAAGGAACAAGATCCTTATTATAGTAAGTATATTCAATAGCCATTGGAACACCATCCATCTTTCTTACTCTTTCAATATAATAGATAGGTGTAGTAAGTTCACATTGCATACGTTTTGATAGTTCTTCTCCAGCCATCATAATATGGAATCCTTTGACATCAGTAGTAATTTTATGACGTGGGGCATTCTCAGTAATACCACATGAACCATTCATCCATAAAGAATCATCATCTCTTGTATGACGTACAAATACACCACTTCCCTGAATAGAGAATAGGGTACCCTGTTTCTTTAAAGTACGGATCGCATTTCTAATTGTATTTCTGCTTACTTGATACTGTTCAATTAACTGATCTTCTGTTGGTAGCTTATCAGTATATTCGTTTTTTTCTATTTTGCGGATAATATCTTCCACAACTTCTTGATATTTAGACATTTTTTCATCACCGCCCACATATTAACATAACCTAACTTTTTGGTCTAGTACGAAAATAGTGATATAATGCATTTTGAGGTGAAAAGTATGAATTTTACACAAATTAAGATGATTATTTGTGATATGGACGGTACTTTGTTGGATAATCAGAAGAATTTACCTCCACATTTTAATCAAATATACAAGGAATTGTATGATAGAAATATCATTTTTGCGATTTCATCTGGAAGGCAGATGGGAGAAGTGAGAAAGTATTTTAAAGGAAATAAAACTATCTACCTTATGGCTGAAAATGGCGGCTATATACAACATAACGGAGATACGTTACTTGCAGACTATATGAACCAGGAAGATGTATATAAACTAGTTGACTATGTGAATACGCTTAAAGGCACGGCTCCTATGTTAAGTGGTAAGAAGGCCATGTATGCATTCAATAAAGATAAGGAACTTATAAGTAAGCATACAAGTCACTTTAATATTACTTATGTAGATACAGTGGAAGACATTGATGATGATATATTCAAGATTACAGTCTGTGATCCTATGGATCCAGTGAAGAACTGTTTGGAAGGTCCTTTGTCTTGCATTAAAGGTTTTGAAGTAAAACCATCCGGAGACTGTTGGATTGATATTAATAAGAAGGGACAATCTAAAGCAGATAGTGTCGTCTTCTTACAAAAGACATTAAGTATATCAGAAGAAGAAACAATGGTATTTGGGGATTCTGATAATGATCTATCGATGTTCACACATGCTTATTATAGTTATGCAATGAAGAATGCTGATCACTTTATACAAAGTAAAGCACGTTTTGTGACTCAAGAAGATAATGATCATGATGGGATTATGAAGACAATACAGAAGATGATGGAGGATGAAGATGGATTACTTATACAAATTTAAAGATGGTTTGACTATTGTGAAGGATGATATGCCATTAGGTGATCATTGTATGCATTATAGTGATGACTGGGAATCATTACTTCCTTTTCAAGTTCCAGGGAAGATGAGAAAAACAAAACAGCTATTAAACTATAATGAATCAGTAAATATAATTAATAGGATATCATATGGTGTTCTCTCATTCTTTGATGAAATACCTTATAGTGTTCCTCTAGATCATATTTATATGAATGGAAAGCTTTATTTCCATACATCAAAGACAGGTTATAAAATTAATGGTGTAGGGAAACAGGCAAGTTATACTGTTGTAGAAGATTGTGGTATCAATGAAGAAAAGACAACACACAATCATCGTTCAGTATATATATTAGGTATATTAGAAGAAGTAGAAAATAAAGAAACAAAGAAAGATGTATTAGAAACACTCGTTCATACACTTTGTCCTACGCAGAAGGTAGATATTACTGATCAAATGATAGATAATGTGAATATCTTAGAATTAGATATACAGTATATGATAGGAAAGGAACATATAAGATGAAGAAAATCGGATTTATTGGTTTAGGTATCATGGGGTTACCTATGGCAGGTCATTTAATGGATGCAGGTTATGAAATGCATATTTATGCAAGACATCCAGAAAAAGTGACATCTTTAGTAGAAAAGGGGGCGACACTTCATTCTACTATTCATGATTGTGTGAAAGACGTAGATGCAGTCATGACTATTGTAGGTTTTCCACAGGATGTGGAAGAAGTTTATTTTAATGACAACAACATTCTTGATTCAGTAAAGGAAGGTACATATCTTATTGATATGACGACAACATCACCTACACTTGATCAAAGAATATATGAAGAAGGTAAAAAGAGAAATCTACACGTATTAGATGCACCAGTCACTGGTGGAGATACAGGTGCAAAGAATGCGACTCTTTCTATTCTTGTAGGAGGAGACACAGAAGATTATGAAGCATGTCTTCCTTTATTTAAAGCTATGGGTACTAATATTAATTATCAGGGTCCTAGTGGTTCAGGACAGCATGCAAAGATGGCTAATCAGATCATGATTGCAGGGGCATTATCTGGTGTATGTGAAGCACTCACATATGCATCTAGTAAAGGTTTAGATTTAGATGTTTTATTAAAGTCTGTGTCTACTGGTGCGGCAGGAAGTCATCAGTTAGATGCATTTGGTCCTAAAATCTTAAAAGATGATTATCAGCCAGGATTCTTTATGAAACACTTTATTAAAGATATGAAACTTGCTGATGAAGAAGCCAAAGAATCAGATATTACACTTAATGTATTAGAAACAGTATTAAAGAATTATCAGGAATTAGAAAAAGAAGGCTATGGTGACTTAGGTACACAAGCTTTAATGAAGTATTATAAAAAGCCCTAAGAGAGGGCTTTAAGCAACTCAGTCTTAGAAGCAGGGGTAAATCCCTGGATCATCTCTTTTGATCCTCCACCTTTGCTTCTAAGGCTTTTTAATTGTGTTAATATATCCAATGCATTATTCGCAGAACCTATGACATAACGATAACCTTTCTCATCATTTCCTACAAATACACCACCTGTACCATAAACATGGACGAGATGATTAGTCACTTCTCTTTGATTTACAGGTAAACAGTCTTCTACAAATAAATACGCATGGTCACATAAAGAAAGCATATGTTCTTTCTCTAGCTGTGCATATTTGACTTCTAGAGCTGTTTTTTCTTCATACATCTTATTGACTTGTTTTACAAGTGTTTGATTGTTGGAAGAGAAAAGATGATAAAGTGATTCAAGATGATCAAAATCATCCTTAAAACGATGATAAGCACGTTCCCCAAATAAGAATATAAAACGTGTACCTCTAGTTGTATGAATCACTTTGATGATCTTGAATACCCCTAATTCTCCCGTTCTTTTCACATGAGGTGCACAACATGCACATATATCATAATCTTTGATTTCTACAATACGTACTTTACCTTCAATCTCTTTCTTAGAACGATAAGAGATACTCTCTAAATCATCAGGATAGAAACAATGGACCTCTTTATTCTCATAGATAGCTTGATTCACTTTCTCTTCTATTAAATCAATATCTTTGATATCACCATCATATTCTACTTGTCCTTCTTCGCTATTTAGATGGAAACTCACATTATCATAACCATACATACTATGCACAATACCAGAAAGAAGATGTTCTCCTGTATGATTCTGCATAAAAGAATAACGTCTCTTCCAATCGATATGACCTTCTATTGTATCTCCTACCTGTAAGTGATGCTTCTTAACATAATGGATAATCACATCATCCTTAATCTGTACATCTTTGACAGGAATATCATTAATAGTCCCTAAATCACATTCCTGACCACCTTCTTCAGGAAAGAAAAGTGTCTGGTCAAGAATGATTTGATTCTTGTTTACTTCTATTACTGTTGCCTTAAAATCTGTACTATAAGGCATTTCATCATATAGTTTTATTGTTTTCATATATATCACCTTTATTATTCTAACATAAACACTTGACCGAGAGGTACTACCGAGTGCTAAAGTGTTTTCATAATTTGTGAGTTATGAATTATAAACATTGATTTGTGTTAAAATAACACAGAAAAAGAAGGGGGAAATTATTGTGGATAAAAAGAAAACATCAGTCAATATGCTGGAGGGTTCAATATTTAAGAGTTTAGTTATCTTTATGATTCCAATTCTTATATCAAACATCTTCCAGCAATTCTATAACACAATGGATACTGCCATTGTAGGAAATACTTTAGGAATGACATCACTTTCTGCCATTGGTTCATGTGCAGCAGTCTATGACTTGTTAGTAGGTTTTGCGTTAGGTATTGGGAATGGGTTATCTATTGTCACTGCAAGAAGCTATGGTTCAGGAGATGAAGAACTATTAAAGAAATCAGTTGCAGCTAGTTTTGTGATTGGTATTATATCTTCTATTGTGATTACTATTATTGCCTCTATTGGAATCAAACCATTACTTATTGCAATCAATGTATCACCGGACTTACTAAATGAAGCTTATAGCTATATTATTGTGATTGTACAATTCTTAGTCGTTATGTTTGCCTATAATCTATGTGCAGGATTATTACGTGCTATAGGGAATAGTTTAATGCCTTTAGTATTCTTAATCATATCATCAGTATTAAATATTGGTTTAGACTTATTCTTTATCACACAGCTTCATATGGGTGTAAGAGGAGCAGCAGTTGCGACAGTTATTGCCCAGGGTGTATCAGTCGTATTATGTTTGATTTATATCTTTAAGAATGTCCCATTACTCGTACCAGAAAAGAGACATTTTAAATTTGATGCAGCTCTTTATAAAGAACTATTAGGTCAGGGATACTCTATGGCTGTTATGAGTGCTATCGTTAATGCAGGTTCAGTTATCTTGCAGTCAGGTATCAATGGTTTAGGAAGCAAACAGATTATTGCAGGTCATACTGCTGCAAGAAAGCTTTATATGTTCTTCAATATGCCATTTACTGCCATGGCTCAAGCAGCAAGTACATTTGTATCTCAAAACAAAGGCGCAGAAAATGTATCACGCATTCGCAAAGGTATGAAACAGATGTATATCTATGATGTTGTTGTAGCCGCACTAGCAACCGTTATTCTATTATTAAGTGCCCCTACACTTGTAACATGGATATCAGGTACAACAGATCATACAGTCTTATACAATGGTTCACTTTATTTACGTATCGTAGCCCCTAACTATGCAGTATTAGGTATATTAATGCAGACTAGATTTGCCTTGCAAGGTATTGGACAAAAGATGTTACCACTTGTATCTAGTATTATTGAATTAGTTGGTAAGATCATTTTCGTATTCGCACTTATTCCAGTCTTTAAATATATGGCTGTCATCTTCTGTGAACCAGTTATCTGGGTCGTTATGACAATCTATCTATTAATCGTATTCTGGAGAGATCCATTCATTAAAGAGGCTTAGTCCTCTTTTTCTTTTAATACCTATTTAGAAATATTTCTAAATAGGTATTGTATTTCTTGGCGTTTATTGTATAATCTATTTAGAAAGTTATCTAAATAGGTGGTGAACATATGTTTGAGAAAACATTTAAAGCACTCAGTGCACCTGTAAGAAGAGATATTCTTAACTTATTAAAGAAAGGAAGGATGTCTGCAGGAGATATAGCTGCACAATTTGATATGACACAGGCCACTGTCTCATATCATTTATCGATATTAAAATCTGCAGACTTAGTAAGAGAAGAAAAAGATAAGAATTATATTTATTATGAAATTAATGCGACTGTGTTTGAAGAAATGTTGTTGTATTTTAAGTCTTTCTTAGGAGGAAAAGATGATGTTGAAGAATAAATGGTTTAAGTTTAGTTTGGTATTATTTATGTTGCCACTTGTATGTATATTAGTGACTTATAATAAGTTACCTGCACAAGTCGCAACACACTTTGATTTTCATGGAACACCTGATGGGTATATGAATAAGTTCTTAGGTTTATATGGTGTGTGGGCATTTATGCTAGTACTTCATATATTCTGTGCTTTTATGACATTTAAGGATCCTAAGAAGAGTAATATACCAGATATAGGACTAAGAATTGTATTAATGATTTGTCCGTTAATATGCTTGATGGTGACTCTACTTATTATTACATATAGTCTAGGCTATCGTTTTGATATGACATTTATTATGAATATAGTAATAGGGCTCATCTTTATTATTTTAGGTAATTACTTACCTAAAATAAAAAGAAACTATACTATAGGTATTCGTACTTCATGGGCATTAAATAGTGATGAGAACTGGTCACGTACACATAGATTTTCTGGTTATGTGTTTGTATTGAGTGGAATGTTGTATATTATCTTTAGTATGTTAGGTTATATGTTTATTGGTTTAGGTATTATACTTATATCTAGTTTACTATGTTTTGGTTATAGCTATAGTTTATACAAGAAGGGGATTTAGTGGGCATACCACTAAATCTTTTTTTAATAGTTTTTTCTAAGACTGCAAATTGGTGCATTAAATACAAAACTAGTGTATAGTAATGGATGGGTAAGGGAATAGCTCATACCAAAATCCGATTTCCTTACCATGATCACCGTAGGTGATCTTTTTTTTATGTTTTGAAACATTAATAATAATTTTAAGTAAATTTTACTTAACACCTAATTATAGGCATTGTCAGAGGGGGTACTTGAGAAAATTTATTTTTAAAAGTGTATAATAATAGTAGATGAAATAATACATATGGAAGCGATTACGATGTATAATGTATTTATAACTGTTTATATTATTTTATAGAGAATGGGTGATAATGATGGATAAAAAGTACTTAGCGCATATATCTGAAGATAGAGAACAAACAGTATATGAGCATTGTGAAAATGTATCTCGATATGCAGAATTAGAAGCGAGAAAAGTTGGACTAGGTAGCACTTTGAGAGTTGCAGGTTTATTACACGATGTAGGAAAACTGACTGATGAGTTTAATGAGTATATTCATAAGGCGGTTGAGAATCCAAATTCTGTAAGAAGAGGTAGCATCAATCACTCTAGTGCAGGTGCAAAGTATATTATGGATTATGGATCTAAACATAATATAAAGTATTCACCTGAACTCATTGCATATTCTATTTTTTCACATCATGGATTGAACGATTGTGTTGATGAAAATGAAGAAGATAAGTTCACGCCTAGATTAAAGGTGGATGAGCATATGTATAAGAACGTATTGAATAATATAGATCCTTTAGTCAATGAAGTTGATTTAAAAGGTTTATTGCAAGATTCAGAAGAAGAATTTACTACTTTAGTTGAAAAGATAAAAAAGATTTGTATTGATATGAAATCAAACTGTGATGAAAATAGTTCTTTTCTATTAGGGTGTCTAGAACGATTAATTTTATCTTATTTAATTGATGCAGATAGAAGAGATACTGCAGAATTTATGCAGGGTAAGATTAATGATAGAAAAAGCCAAGAAGAAATTAAAGAGTTATGGATAGATTATCAAAAAAAGTTAAATCAGAAATTGGATAGTTTTAAAACTATTACAAAGATTGATAAATTACGTAAACAGATGTCTGATTATTGTTTTGACTTTACTAAAAACGGCAATGGAATATATAGGTTATCTATTCCAACTGGAGGAGGAAAAACTCTCTCAAGTATGCGTTACGCACTAGAGTTAGCTAAGAAAGAAAATAAAGAACATATCATATATGTTGCACCATTCCTATCAATACTAGAACAAAATGCAAATGAGATAAGAACCATTTTAAATGATGATGACAATATTCTAGAGCATCATTCAAATGTATGTATTGATGAAAACAATGTTGAACAATTGAATAGACATGAATTACTTGCTGATGATTGGAGTGCTCCTATCATTATGACAACTACAGTTCAATTTTTGAATACATTGTTTGATGGGGGAATGCAGTCGGTTAGACGTCTTCATCAATTAACAAATGCGGTCATTATTATAGATGAAGCACAATCAATTCCTATAAAGTGTTTGAATCTTTTTACTACATTCATGAATTTTTTATCTTATTGTGGAAATTCTACGATTGTAATGTGTACAGCAACTCAACCGTTGTTTGAGAAAATCAATAGACCACTTCTGTATAATGATAAGTGTAAGGATATGATTCCTAATATTGAATTCTTCTCTAATGAATTCAAGAGAGTTCATATAGAAAGACCTGATAAGAAAGAATATGATTATGAGTCTTTAGCACAGTTTATATTGGATAAGATGGATCAAAATATATTGGTTGTTCTTAATACAAAAAGTGCTGTAAGAGGAGTATATAATGCGATAAAAGAATTAGTAAGTGATGATGATGATGTTATTCAATTAACTACTTACATGTGTGCTCAACATAGACTAGACATCATTAAGAAGATGAAGCAGTCATTATCAAGTCGTAAAACAATTTGTATTAGTACACAGTTGATTGAAGCAGGTGTAGATATTTCTTTCCAAACTGTTATTAGATCTTTAGCTGGATTAGATAGTATTACGCAAACAGCTGGAAGATGTAACAGAAATGGTGAAACGAGTGAAGGAATTGTTTATATGGTTGATGTGCAGGAGAATTTAAATCAATTACGCGATATAAGAGAATCTGTAAAGGCAACTAAGCGTGTATTGGATGATTATACAGGCGATTTATTGATGCCAGAGGCTATTAGGAAATATTATGAAAGATATTATTATCCTAAAATGTCTAATAACAATGCGAATAGTCCAATGGATTATTGCCTTAAGAATCATCAATCTGTCAAAGATTTATTTCACTATTTATCATCAAATAGAAGACCATCTGGTTATGGCTATTTACAATGTCAGGCTTATAAATACGCAGGAAAGAATTTTAGTGTGATTGAAAAAGGGAATACAGTCGGACTTATTACTCAATATGGTGAAGCTAAAAATATTGTGGAGGAAATGATGAATAATCCTTATGATTTGGCCTTTGTGAAGCAATGTTTAAAGAAGTTGCAAAGGTACACAGTCAATGTCTATCAGACAGACGCAAGATTGAAAGAAATTGAGAATCGCCAAGGCATTACAAGATTTAATGAAGATATTTTGATCTTGGATGAAGGGTTTTATACAAATGAGGAAGGATTAAGTACGGAATTATCATTAGAAATATTCTAAAGGAGGATGAAGGATGGAACATAAGAATAGTATTGAATTCAAAGTGTATGGGAGATATGCCTTATTTACAGATCCACTTACAAAGACAGGTGGTGAGAAATATACATATCAGATTCCTACATATCAAGCACTAAAAGGAATATGTGAAAGCATTTATTGGAAACCTACATTTCAATGGGTGATTGACGATGTAAGAATCATGAATCCTATTAGAACACAAAGTCAGGGAATTAGACCAATACATTATCAGGATTCAAAGAATGATTTGTCTATTTATACCTATTTAAAAGATGTTGAATATCAAGTAAGAGCACATTTTGTATGGAATGAAAATAGAAAAGACTTGGTAGGAGATAGAAATGAAAATAAGCACTGGTTGATTGCGAAAAGAATGGTCGAACGTGGAGGAAGAAGAGATATTTTCCTTGGTACAAGAGAATGTCAGGCTTATGTCGAACCATGTAAGTTTGGTGAATCAAAAGGATACTATGATGATAGCAACATGTCATTTGGAATAATGGTTCATGGTATTACGTATCCTGATGAATCAAAAGTAGAAGATGGTAAAGGCAAAATGAGTATTAGATTATGGAAACCTGTGATGCAGGATGGAAGTATTCATTTTATTACACCAGATGAATGTCCTATTGTGAAAGATGTAGGCAAGCAGGAAATTAAAGTATTTGAAAAGGGTGTTAATTTTTCTGGATTAGATGAATTTGAGAAAGGAGGAGTATTTGGCGATGAGTTGGATAAGCAATTTGAGTAGCACATATGATCAATGTGAGTCATTAATCGGTAAGGTGAGTGGAGATGATAATTCAGTAATTTTATTGCCATTGTTTCATCTACAGTTGAAAGCACAGATAGAAATTTATATTGATCAAGAAGGAAATTTTATTAGGGCTGAAAGAATACCCAAGGATGATCAAGTAACTGTATTTCCTGTGACTGAAGATAGTGCTAGTAGAAGTAGTGGGATAACTCCTATGCCTCTGTTTGATAAGTTGTGCTATATTGCAGGAGATTATGATCAATATAGTAATGACTCAAAGAATAAAAGACAATGTTTTGAATCTTATATTAAACAATTAGGTGATTGGGCTAATTCGGAGTATTCTTGTTCACAGATTAAAGCTATTTATACTTATTTGAAAAAAGAGCATGTGATGCAAGATTTAATTGCTGATGATAAGTTTGATAAGGATTCTTTGGATGATGTTGCAAGATTTATAGTAGAATCTCCTGATTCTATGGATGAAAAAGTCTGGGAAGACAGTTTAGTTCATGATTGTTTTATAGCCTATACTTTGAGTAAGACAAGTGATTTAGGCATTTGTTATGCGACAGGAGAAGTGACACAATTAACAACAAAGTTACCTGCAAAAATTCGTAATGCGGGGGATAAAGCAAAACTCATATCATCAAATGATACTTCAGGGTATACATTTAGAGGTAGATTTAAAAATGCTGAGCAGGCAGTTGGTATAGGGTATGTAACATCTCAAAAAGCACACAATGCATTGCGCTGGTTAATATCTAAGCAGGGATATAGAAACGATACTGAGCGTATAGTGTGTTGGGCAAGTAAGACAATTAAAACACTTGAACCGTTTGATAATCCTTTCGCATTATTTGCTGAAGAAAAAGTTGAGATTGATACTTTAGAAAAGTATGCACATCAGATTAGTTGTTTATTAGCTGGATATCGTACAAAACTAAGTAATGAAAAAGTATCAATAATATCAGTAGATACAGCGGATGGATCAAATCAAGGCCGTTTATCAATTACGTACTACAACGAACTGTTGGGAAAAGAATATCTTGATAGGCTTAATAAGTGGTATCTAGAATGTAATTGGAGATTACATCGTAAAGTAGATGGTGAATATGTTGATTATATAGGAACACCTACGCCGTTAGATATTGCACGTGCAGCTTATGGTGTGGATCAAGAAGGATTATTGAAGATTACCAATTCAAAATTACAGAAGAAGTGTGTGGATCGAATATTGTCTTGTATTGTGGATAATAGAAAATTGCCGATGGATATTCTGCAGTGTGCTGTAAACAATGCAAGTAATCCACAAAAATACGGTTCTTATAACTGGAATTTTATATTAGAAACAACATGTGCACTTATTAGAAAACATAACATCGATTATAAGAAAGGAGAATATAGTGAAATGTTAGAAGAAGACAAGTATAGAAAGGATAGAGATTATTTATTTGGAATGTTGCTAGCTATTCTGGATGATATTGAGAATTCATATTATTATCATGCGCAAATGGATTTTAGAGAAACAAATGCTAGTAAACTATGGAATATTTACTCAAGATATCCTGCTAGAACATTTGAAGAAATAAGAAGAAAGTTACAACCTTATTTAGCAAAAACAAGTAAGCCAATTAGAGAAAATCAATCAAAGAGAATTGAACATATATTGGAATGCTTGCGAGATATTGATGGTTTTAATAACAAACCATTAAATGAAAATTATTTATTAGGCTATTATTGTGAAAGAGCAGAAATAAGAAAAATTAGATCAAATTCAAAGAAAGAAGAGGAATAAAAGATGAGTGAATTTAAGAATAAAATTGATTTTGCAGTATTATTTACAGTTGAAAAGGCTAATCCAAATGGGGATCCATTAGATGGTAACCGTCCAAGAGTTGATGTAGATGGCTATGGTGAAATGTCAGATGTATGTATCAAGAGAAAAATTAGAAATAGACTTCAGGATATGGGTGAAAAAGTCTTTGTACAGTCTCAGGAAAGATCTGATGATGGATGCAATAGTTTATCTGCAAGAGCTGATGCAAATAAGGAATTAGCTAAACATAAGAAAGATAAATCAGGGGATGAGTATGCAAAAATCGCATGTGAATCATGGATTGATGTGAGAAGTTTTGGACAGGTGTTTGCATTTAAAGGAAATTCTCTATCAGTAGGTGTGCGTGGTCCTGTAACTGTGAGAACAGCTGTCAGTGTATCACCAGTGGATGTTTCTACAATGCAGATTACAAAGAGTGTAAACAGTGAAGAAAAAGCAGGTAAAGCTTCAGATACAATGGGAAGTAAAAACCGTGTGGAATTTGGTTTATATAAACTTTGTGGAAGCATCAATCATCAGTTAGCTGAAAAGAATGGTTTTTCTGAAGAAGATGCTGAAAAGATTAAAGAAGCATTAGTAACATTATTTGAAAATGATTCTTCTTCTGCTAGACCAGATGGAAGTATGGAAGTTAAGAAAGTATATTGGTGGAAACATAATTGTGAAATGGGTCAGTATTCATCTGCAAAAGTTCATAATTCATTACATGTAAATCTTCTTCCAGAAGTAGTAATTCCTAAGAAATATGAAGATTACGAAGTTACATTAGATAACCTTGAAGGTTTAGATGTAGAAGTTATTGAAGGAAGATAATTATGAAGTATGCTGAAGAAGATTATTTGATGTTATCTGGAATTCAGCATTTTCAGTTTTGTCGACGCCAATGGGCTTTGATTCATATAGAGCAACAATGGGATGAAAACCTAAGAACTATTGAAGGTGAAATCTTTCATTCAAATGCACATAATGATAATTTTATAGAAAAACGTAATAACATAATCATTACAAGAGGTATGAGAGTATTCTCTCATACCTTGGGTGTGCATGGGGTATGTGATATTGTTGAGTTTGTGAGGGATGATCACAATGGAGTCTCTATTCATGGCCGAGAAGGAAAATATACAATAGAGCCTGTTGAGTATAAAAAGGGGAAACCTAAATGTGACCAAAGTGATATTCTGCAAGTTGTGGCACAAGCAATGTGCTTAGAAGAAATGTTAGTATGTGAGATTAATAAAGCATATATTTTTTATGGTGAGACAAGGCGTAGAGAGACTATTTTAATAACAGAAGAATTAAGAAAGTTAGTTGCAGATAGTTTTAAAGAAATGCATCAGTATTTCGATAAGAGGTACACTCCTAAAGTGAAATGGTCTAAAAGCTGTAATGCGTGCTCATTAAAAGAAATATGTTTACCAGTTTTAGGAAAGAATAAATCGGTAAAGGATTATATTCAATCTAAGGTTGAGGAAAACTAATATGAAAAAACTATTAAACACTCTTTATATCACTAACCCTGATTACTATTTGTCATTAGAGGGTGAGACAGTAACGGTTTTATCTGATAAAAAGAAGATTGGTAAGATTCCTTTACATAATCTTGAAAGTATTATCACTTGTGGTTATATGGGCGCAAGTCCTGCATTGATGGGAAAATGTGCTCAAGAAGGAATATCTATAATATTTCTCTCTAGGAATGGAAAGTTTCTTGCTAGAATTGTTGGCGAGCAATATGGAAATGTGATTTTAAGAAAGACGCAATACAGAGTATCAGAATGTGAAGAAGAGTCTTTAAAATTAGCAAAATGTTTTATTATGTCCAAACTTTATAATAGTAGATGGATTTTAGAAAGAGCTATACGAGATCATAAATTGAGAGTTGATACTGAAGCTTTAAAAAGTGCTTCACTTACCTTAAAGAATTCTTTGAATTCGGCTTATGAATGTAAATCTATGGATTCGTTAAGGGGAATTGAGGGTGAAGCAGCGAGTATTTATTTTGGAGTATTTAATGAATTAATTCTTCAGCAGGAAGAAGACTTTAGTTTTGAGTTTAGAAGCAGAAGACCACCTTTGGATAAAGTGAATGCATTATTATCTTTTGCATATGTACTATTAACATCAATGTGTACTTCAGCATTAGAATCAGTAGGGTTAGATCCATATGTAGGATTTATGCATACTATAAGGCCTGGTAGAAAATCTTTAGCTCTTGATTTAGTAGAAGAATTAAGAAGTGTATTTGCTGATAGATTTGTGATTACGTTAATCAATAAAAAGCTTATTTTAAGCAAGCATTTTATTGAGCAAGAAGATGGTGCTGTATTACTAAATGATGAGGGTAAGAAGATATTCTTCAAATACTGGCAACAGAAAAAATTGGAAGTAATAGAGCATCCGTATTTGAAAGAAAAAGTAGAATGGGGTATGGTTCCTTATGTTCAAGCATTATTATTAAGTCGTTATTTACGTGGTGATCTAGATTCTTATCCAGCATTCTTTTGGAAGTGATAGTATGTTTATATTTAATTACTTATGATGTTTCTACTGTAGCAAGTGCAGGCAAAACAAGACTCAGAAAAGTAGCAAAAGAATGTGAGAACTGTGGACATAGAGTACAGAATTCAGTATTTGAATGTCAGGC